>CALXON010000001.1 GCA_944389985.1 uncultured Spirochaetaceae bacterium
GAGGAGGAGAAGAGGGCCACCGCGTACCATGAGGCGGGACATACGCTCCTGCATTACTATCTCAAGAACGCCGATCCTCTGCACAAGGTCACCATCATACCGCACGGCAGGGCTCTGGGACTTACGATGTCGCTGCCAGAGAAGGATGCATACACAAAGAACAGATCCTTCCTCGAGGACAGGATCAAGATATGCATGGGCGGCTATGTAGCTGAGGATATCGTGTACGGAGAGACCACCACCGGAACCTCCAACGACATAAAGCAGGCTACCGACATGGCAAGGCGCATGGTCACTGAGTGGGGTATGTCGAACCTCGGCTTCATCTCGCTCGGAGGTGACGATGAACCGCTGTTCCTCGGCAGGGAGATCGCGAAACACAAGGATTTCTCCGATGAGATGATGAGGAGAATCGATGAGGAGATCTCAGGTATTCTCGCCAGATGCATGGAGGAGACAAGGACGATACTCACCGAGCACCGTGATCAGCTTGATGCGCTTACCGATGCGCTTGTAGCGAAGGAAACACTCGATGACAAGGATATCAGGGAGATGTTCGGTTTCCCTCCTGTCCAGCATGTTTCAGAACTTAGATAGAATATGGATACATCCCACAAGAGGAATTTCTGCATAATTGCACATATCGACCATGGGAAGTCGACACTGGCGGACCGCTTCATAGAGCGTGCCCGCCTTGTCACTTCAAGAGGGCCCCAGCAGACCCAGATCCTTGACAATATGGATATCGAGAGGGAGAGGGGCATAACGATCAAGAGCCAGGCTGTGACAGTCCCGTATACCGCATCGGACGGAGAGGAGTATGAGCTCAATCTCGTAGATACTCCGGGACATGTTGACTTCACATACGAGGTCTCGAGAGCGATCTCATCCTGCGAGGGCGCGCTTCTTCTCATAGACGCGTCCCAGGGAGTCGAGGCTCAGACGCTTGCGAATCTCTACCTTGCGATGGAGCACAATCTTGAGATCATTCCTGTCATAAACAAGATAGACCTTCCTTCTGCAGACATCCCGTCCTGTCTTCATCAGATCGACCATGATCTCGGACTCGATCCCGATACGGCATGCTATGTGTCCGCGAAGACCGGGGAGGGGGTTGATACGCTCTATGAGGCGATCGTGAATCTCATACCGCCACCGGATGGAAAGAAGGATGACAGGCTCAAGGCGCTGATCTTCGATTCTCACTATGATCCGTACCGCGGAGTCATCGTCCACTGCCGTGTGTTCTCGGGAGTGATGAAACCCGGAGATGAGATACGCCTCATGCACTCCGGTGCGGAGTACAAGGTCGAGGATACAGGCATTTTCCAGCTCCAGCTGGTCTCCAAGAGCTCTCTGGAAGCCGGGGATGTCGGATACTTCATCGCCGGTATCAAGACGATCTCGGATATCCGCGTAGGAGACACTGTGACGCTCAAGTCAGCTCCCGCAGATGAACCGATGGCCGGATTCAAGGAAGTCAAGCCTGTTGTATTCTCCTCCATCTATCCTGTCGACTCAAATGACTATGAGGAGCTTGAGGAGGCCATAGGAAGGCTGAAACTCAATGATGCCTCTCTCGTATATGAGAAGGACAACTCCGCAGCCCTCGGTTTCGGATTCAGATGCGGATTTTTAGGAATGCTCCATCTGGAAGTGATACAGGAGAGGATTGAGCGTGAGTTCGATCTCTCGATCGTCTTCACATCTCCGTCCGTACGCTACATCGTACATATGAAGAACGGGGAGACACTTGAGATAGACAATCCTCTCGAGTATCCGGAGCCGATGCGCATTGAGTCCACTGAGGAGCCTTACATACAGGCGAACATAATAACACCTACGGAGTATGTGGGACCGATCATCACGCTCTGTCTTGAGAAGAGGGGCGTGCAGACCGGCATGAACTATCTCGACGAGAAGCGTGTCGAGCTGATATATGAGATGCCGCTTGCTGAAGTGCTCTTCGACTTCTATGACAGACTCAAATCGATATCGCGCGGATACGCCTCCTTCGATTATAATGTCATAGGATACAAGCCCACTGAACTGGTCAGGATGGACATCCTTGTGAACGGTGACAGCGTTGACGCTCTGTCACAGCTTGTCTACAAGGGCAATGCCCAGCAGCGTGGAAGGGTTGTCTGCGAACGGCTGAAGAAGGAGATACCGAGGCAGCAGTTCAAGATCGCGATCCAGGCGGCCATCGGTGGACAGATAATCTCACGCGAGACTGTATCGGCGTACAGGAAGGATGTCACCGCCAAGTGTTATGGTGGTGATATCTCCAGAAAGCGTAAGCTTCTCGAGAAGCAGAAGGAGGGCAAGAAGCGCATGAAGATGGTCGGCAATGTCGAGATACCTCAGAGCGCGTTCCTTGCAGTGCTGAAAACGGAGGATGATGAGTGATGGAAAGGGTTAAGTTCGGAACAACAGCCGACGGAAAGGATGTCGAGAGAATCTCATTTCAGGCGGGGCGTTATTTCTTCTCTGTGCTGACATACGGCGCAGTGCTGTACAGCTATGGATTCGATGACGTGAATGTCGTGCTCAATCACAGGACACTTCATGACTATGAGACGCTCGGTGGCTTTCTCGGTGCGGTCGTAGGTCCGTATGCGAACAGGATCGCCAGAGCTGAGTTCACACTTGACGGTACGACGTACAGCCTTGAGAAGAACAACGGAAGGAACAACCTCCATGCAGGATCAGCATGTTTCGGCAAGATGGTCTGGTCTGTGATCGGCATCGGAGAGAACTCCGTCACTCTCGGTCTTTCCACTCCTGACATGGCAGGAGGCTTCCCCGGCAGCCATGATATAAGCATTACATACTCACTCTCTTCTGATGGAACCCTTGTCCTCGATTACTCGATGACATCTTCTAGGAAGTGTCCTGCAGCTCTCACCAACCATGCATACTTCAATCTCAACGGTGGAGAGGGAACGGTTGTGGATCATATTCTCACGGTTCCTGCGGAGAAGTTCGTCGATGTCGATGATGAGCTCATTCCTGTAGCTGTCAGAAGTGTCGGGGGTACCGATTTCGATTTCAGGACACCTCACCGTGTGGGAGAGAGAAGGGGCGGAGCTTATGACAACAGCTTCTGTCTTGAGAAAGGTGCCGTGGTCCATGCAGAGGGCGCGAAGGCGGTCCTTGAGATGAGGACCGATGAGCCGGCTGTGCAGATCTACACAGGAACTGGACTTGGTGGTGATCATGAGCCGCTTCAGGGCATCTGCTTTGAATCCGGCCGTTATCCTGACAGCCCGAACCATCCGGAGTACCCGGGAGTGTACACAGAGCCCGGAAAGACTCTGAGGACAGTGACTGCTTACAATCTGAAGGCGAAATGATGGATGTGAAGCTTATCGGAGTGACCGGAGGTTCCGGATCGGGAAAGAGCACCGTGGTCAGAAGGATCCGCGAGGTACAGCCTGCCTCGGTGCTTGTGTCGCAGGACAATTACTATAAGAGTGCTCCGTACATAAGCAATGACAACATCACCGCATACAACTTTGACCATCCGGATGCATTCGACATGGATCTGATGGTCAGCAATCTCACGGATCTGAAGGACGGGAAGGCCGTCATGATGCCTCAGTATGACTTCGTCCATCACAGACGTAAGGATGAGAAAGTCCTCGTCGAGCCGGAGAAGCTCATCATAATTGATGGCCTGATGATCCTCTACGACAGGCGTATCCGTGACCTCCTTGACCTGAAACTCTATGTGGACACTCCTCCTGACATCAGGTTCATACGCCGTCTGCAGAGGGATATCGCGGAGAGGGGAAGGACTGTCGAGAGCGTCATCGAGCAGTATACAAAGGTCGTGCGCCCCGGACATTTCAGCTTCATAGAGCCATACAGGGAATTCGCTGATCTTATCATTCCGGAAGGCGGTTACAACGAGAACGCAATGCAGGTCATATTCTCATTCGTGAAGTCAATCTGTGACTGATCACTTCTTCCTGTAGGCTATCCAGTCAGAGCGGATCTTCTGCCATGACCATTCGTCAGGAACGGGATCAGGACCTCCGAGAAAGCTTTTCCTGCACCTTAAAAGCCTTGCAGTCCCCATGATTGTTCCCTTTATGATTCCATGCTTCTTCACGGCTTCCATCATGTATATCGAGCAGGAGGGGGTGTATCTGCAGCATGGCCCTGTGAAAGGACTTATGAGAAGCTTGTAGATATAGACAGGTATGAGATACAGCTCCCTGAGAATCTTCATAGGATGAAAGATAGCTGTTATGGAGACATGCTGGCAAGTGGTATGCACGTTCGGGGATGGTGAGAAGAACTCTTTGTCCGGAAACTACTTGACGCGCTCAGCTTTTATGTCATATGTTCAAGAGGCAGAATATTGACGCTGTATATCTGTTCTGCTAGAATCCCTTAGTCAGGGTGATTAAATTCTGAGAGAGGTAAGAAATGGCAACTCCTAAGTATAAAACATCCAAGTCCAAGGCTGCTATGAGAAAGCATGCCAACATGAAGCTTTCAGCACCGAATCTGTCCGAGTGCCAGACATGCGGTAACCTGATTCCTTCCCATCGCGTATGCCCCAAGTGCGGCTACTATGCAGGCAAGCCTGTTGTCGTGAAAGACGAGGAGTAAGAGATGACAGAGAATGAAGTATTCGAGAAGGTGAAGTCACTTGTTGTTGAGAAGCTCAACGTCGACCCGGCAAAGGTGACGATGGATGCCAACTTCCGCAAGGATTTCGGCGCAGACAGCCTCGACACATATGAGCTTGTATATGCCATCGAGGAGGAGACAGGAATCACGATCTCCGATGATATGGCAAACGAGTTCGAGACAGTCGGCGATGCAGTACGCTACCTTGCAAAGGAACTTCAGTAATTGAACTCCTATCTGGCAAAGGCTCCCTCGCTTTCGGAGAAGCGTAAGAGGGAGCTTTTTTCTTTTATTAAAGACAATGAACTGGAGTTCTCCGATCTCAGACTCCTGAATCTGGCCTTTACCCATACGTCCTACGCGAATGAGACGAGGGGCGCCACTGACAGCAATGAGCGCCTTGAGTTCCTGGGGGACAGCGTTCTCGGTGTCATAACAGCCGAGTATCTCTTCCGTTCATTCACACGTTTCCAGGAAGGCGACTGTTCGAAGATAAAGGCTATAGTCGTCTCTGAGCAGAGTCTCTCAGAGGTGGCTCTTTCCATCCATCTTGACAAGTACATACTTGTCGGGAAGGGTGAGAGGAGCCAGGGCGGCAACCTGAAAAAGGCGATACTCGCTGATGCTACCGAGGCTGTCATAGCGGCTCTGTATCTTGATCAGGGGTTCGAGAGTGCGAAGAAGTTCGTCCTGTCATTCATTCCGCGTCAGGTGGAGAAGGTCCTTTCCAATCAGATAACCTACAAGGACTACAAGACAGAGCTTCAGGAATTCCTGCAGAAGAGGCGGGGTAAGGTGCCTCGCTACATTCTTGTCTCACAGACAGGCCCTGACCATGATCAGGTGTTCTCTGTCTCGGTTGAGCTCGGGACGAAGGTGTTCGGACCTGCTGAGGGCAAGAACAAGAAGAGCGCGGAGCAGGCTGCTGCGAAACTTGCGCTCACTGCACTTGGGATCGAGAAAGGCTGAGGGCTCTCGCTTCAAGATACTCCTCATTGTTCAGTGATGGATTCTCTATGACCTCATCGAGAAGGGTATCAAGCAGTTTTCCCATTCCGGGACCTGGCTTGATACCTATTTCAATCAGTCTTCTGCCGTCTATCCTGAGATCCTTCAGCGTAAGGGCGTTGTCCTTTTCAAGCTCCTCGTTGATCCTGTCAGCGAATGCCAGAAGTCCTGTTATGTCAGGAGCATGTCCAAGTGTCGCATTCATGTCAGCGATGCGGAGATAAAAAAGCGGATCGATGTTCTCTATCCCTATGCGTCTTATGAAGCGCCGCACGGCACTGTCACTCCAGTCGGATGTGTATGAGAACATATGGTTCCTGACAAGATGCATGACACTCTCCCTTTCCTCATTGGATGTCTTCAGACGGCGGAAGATTGCATCGACCATTCTGGCAGAAGCCTCCTCGTGTCCGTAGAATGTCCACATCCTGTCCTTGCCAGGAGCTCTTGTGACTGTCTTTCCTATATCATGGAAGAGGGAAGCAAGCTTCACAGTCATTGAATAGTCATGAGCTTCCGACCACTCGAGGGCGAGAATGAGGTGCTCATACAGAGTCTCCCTGTGCATTCCTCCCTGCTCAAAGCCATATGCTGCATAGAGCTCAGGAAGGAGAATGTTCATGATGCCTGTCACCCTCATTGCCTCCAGCCCCATTCTCGGATGAGGGGATGCTATGAGGCGGAAAAGCTCTTCCTTTATTCTTTCTGAGGAGACCTTCGCGATGGTCGGGGCAAGATCCTCCATTGCCTTCTCAGTCTCTTTCTCAATCCTGAAACCGAGCTGGGCTGAGAAACGGCAGCCCCTCATCATTCTGAGGGCATCTTCCTCAAAACGCTTCTCCGGGTCTCCGATGGCTCTTATGATCTTCTTTTTGAGATCTCTCATTCCGTCATGAAGATCGATTATGTTGCCCTCCGGAAGTTCTGCGGCAAAGGCGTTTATCGTGAAGTCACGGCGGCTCAGATCCTCCTCAAGACTCTTCACGAACTTGACGGAGTCGGGATGCCTTGCATCCTGATAGTCTCCGTCAACCCGGAATGTCGTGATCTCATAGTGTTTCTTGCGGAATATGACTGTGACGGTTCCGTGCTTTATTCCAGTGTCGATCGTCCGCCGGAACATCTTCTTGATATCATCAGGCTCCGCATCGGTCGTGAAGTCATAGTCATTGTTGTCCTTACCGAGGATGTAGTCCCTTACGGCCCCCCCCACGAGATAGAGCGAGAAGCCGTTTGAACGGAAGATGGCAGCAAGCTCTTTTATATCCTCAGGAATTGTCATCCGCATGGGAAAAGAATAACAGATACATGTGAAAAAGACTATTGAGAGGCATTTCTGTTTCATCCTCCTGACAGCAGTATGGACAGGATCGGCTCGTGGATATCATCATTTGATGCTTAACTCATTATAATATATATTAATACGATAAAGCTTACAAGAAATAATTTCTGGAAACCACCGGTTTTTACAAGAAATAAACTGGCTTTGAGTGTGGATTTTACAAGAAATAATGAATTGTTCATTGCCTGCTCTGTGCTGCCCATGGTGGTTGAATGGAAACAGTCCTTTTGGGTATATTATCCGGGTAGGAGTTTTAAGATGTTCAGACCTGTAAACAATAAAGTCGATTTCCCTAAGATGGAAGAAGATATCCTGAAGTTCTGGGAAGAGAATG
>CALXON010000002.1 GCA_944389985.1 uncultured Spirochaetaceae bacterium
GCATGGCTTGATACGGAGTGCAGGTACTTCGTCTATGCCGATGAGTTCTTCCTCGATGTCATATCTGAAGTGAGGAAGGCCTCGAAGTTCATATTCATCGAGTACTTCATCATAGGTGACGGACACTGGTGGAACCTGATTCTCGCCGAGCTTGTGAAGAAGGTGGAGGAGGGCGTCGATGTCCGTGTCATCTATGATGACCTCGGCTCGATAAACTGTCTTCCCGCATATTATGACAGGAAGCTCTCAGCGATGGGGATAAAGGCTGTCGCGTTCAACCGTGTCAGGTTCCATATGAATCCCCGCCTCAATTTCCGCGATCACCGCAAGATATTCTGCATAGACGGGAACACCTGCTATACAGGTGGTCTGAACATAGCTGATGAGTACTCAAATGACGAGATCAGATTCGGATACTGGAAGGACAACGCCGTGAAATTCTACGGTCCTGCCGTATGGAACTTCACATACCTATTTCTTGAGATGTGGAACGGGGTAGCCAATGCCAATGATGATCTCAGGCTCTTCGTTCCGACCGTCACCGGGAGCACGAGTGGTTTCATCCAGCCCTTCGGTGATTCTCCGCTGGATACAGAGACCATCACAAAGGATGTCTATCTGCAGATAATCTGCAGTGCGAAGGAGTATGTCTGGCTGATGTCTCCGTATCTTGTTCCTGATTCAACATTCATCAGTGCGCTGAAGATGGCCGCGGAGTCCGGTGTAGATGTCCGGATAATAACACCTCATTATCCGGACAAGAAGACTGTATTCGAGGTCACGAGATCGAACTATCTTCCTCTCCTGAAAGCCGGGGTGAGGATATATGAGTACATACCTGGCTTCATCCATTCGAAGACCTTCATCGCCGATGATGAGATCGCGATAGTAGGAACCACGAACATCGACTACAGGTCATTCTATCTTCACTTCGAGCTTTCGGTGCTCTTCATGCTCTCCAGCATCGTTTCCGATGTGAAGGACGATTTCCTGAAAACCTTTGAGATGTCTGAGGAGCAGACTGTCGGAAAGGTCTCACATGTCGGGATCTTCAGGAGAATGGCAAGGTACTTCCTCCGTCTCTTCTCTCCAGCTCTTTAACTTGACGATGGGCAGTGCTGACAGTAAGCTTTTCTGTATGGGCAACAGAAAAAGGCAGGATGAAATGGATAAAGAGGCTCTCGAGGCCTATGACGATATCATAAACGTGTTTGCGGCAACTACCGATGAGGAGGACATGAAGGCCCTCTTCGATGATATGTTCACCGAATCGGAACGTCGGGATCTTGTCACGAGGTGGCTTCTGATGAAGGACATCTTCCAGGGCAAGCCTCAGCGTCAGATCGCTTCTGACAGATCCCTTTCACTCTGCAAGATAACGAGAGGATCGAGAATGCTGAAAAAGGAGAACGGCTTCATGCGCCGTCTCCTTCTCTCCAGAAGTGAGGACAATACTCACATCTGAAAGACTTCTGCTGAAAGATCGAGTGCGGCTCTTATGGTCTTGTCCATATCATAGTAGGCATAGCCTGCGAGACGGCCTCCGATGATGAGGCGCTTCTCTCCCTCCGCGATCTTTCTGTATTTTCCGTAGAGCTCCATGTTCTCCGCATCATTCACAGGATAGAACGGCTCACCTGTCTCGGAGTAGTCCACAGGATACTCACGGCTGATCCATGTGACAGGGGAGGATGTCTTCAGGAAGTGTTTGTGCTCGATGATCCTTGTCCATGGCGTCTCCCTGTCAGTATAGTTCACGACGGCGTTACCCTGGAAATCCTCCTTCTCGATCCTTTCCTCGCGGAATATCTCGGAGCGGTACTCGAGCTTGCCGAGAGAGTAGCCGTACAGAGCATCAAGACATCCCGTGTAGAGCGTTCTTTCCGCCATTGAGTCCCATCTGTCCCTGTCTGCTGTGTAATCCTCTCCCAGAATGATCTCAGCCTCTTCTGTGAGCTTTTCGATCAGCGCGGTGTAACCCTCTTCCGGAATTCCCTGATGAGGGTCCTGGAAGTAGTTGTTGTCATATGTGAAGCGTACAGGAAGTCTTTTGATGATCCATGGCGGCAGCTCAGTGCACTTCCGTCCCCACTGCTTTTCCGTGTATTCCCTGACAAGAGTCTCGTATATGTCCCTTCCCACAAGCGATATCGCCTGCTCCTCGAGATTCCTCGGCTCTCCCTTGATCTCCGTCCTCTGCTTCTCGATTATGGCCTTCGCCTCGTCCGGTGTGGAAATATCCCACATGCGTGCGAATGTGTTCATGTTGAACGGCATGTTGTAGATATGACCGTGGTATGAGGCTATCGGGGAGTTTATGAAAGGTCTGAAAGGAGTCAGCTCAGTCACATACCTCCATACCTCCTCATCGGATGTGTGGAATATGTGCGCACCGTACCTGTGTATGTCTATACCATCCTTCTTCTCTGTATAGATATTCCCTCCGATGTGATCGCGCTTCTCGATCATCAGGACCTTCAGCCCTTTCTTCATGGCCTCATGGGCGGCCACCGATCCGAAAAGCCCCGTTCCCACGACAAGGAGATCATATTTCATTTTCTCTTCCTCCTTTTCCTGTCAGGAAATGTGTATCTTCCGTCCTCTCCGGGCCTTGTGTCCCTTCCGTACGGCTGGTAGTCATCCTCCCAGTTCTTCCTCTTTCTGGCTCTTGCCGCTGTCTTCTTCCTCGGCTCCTTCTTTTTCTCCTTCCTGCCTTCCTGACGGGCCTTCGTTATGACAGGCCTGCCTTTCTGGGTGCGGCCGGAGTATGCCCTGAGTATCTCCTCAGCGACAGAGTAGGGTGCTGTGACGAACGAGCAGTCATCGAGGATCTCTATCTCTCCGATGTCCTGATCACGGACACCCGCCTGATCCATGATGATGTTGCAGAGCATGCCCTTCGTAAGTCCGTCCTTCCTTCCGCGTGCGATGAAGAGCCTTGTCGTCCCCTGATCATCCATGGACGGTGTCCGGACCTTGTCATAAGGTTCCCTGTTCCTCGCCTCATCACGCCTCTCGCGCCTCGATTTCTTCTCCTTGGGAACAATTGCCTCAATCGACCTGTACTGAGAGATGTCGAGCTCATTGCGGTAGATGAACGAGAGAAGACCAGCGAATGCCTCCTCCGGATCACGGCCTGCGAGTGCTGAGCATGCTATGTCCATATACTCGCTTCTCGGAGGAACTGACAAGGCATCCTCTATCTGATCCCTGATCCTCTCCTTCTTTCCCTCGATGATGTCCTCGATCCTTGGAATCTCCTCCTTCCTTATCTCTGCCCTTGATGCCTTCTTTATGTAGTTGAGCTTCCTAGCCTCTGAGGGGGTTATGAAGGTGATGGCTGTGCCGTTCTTGCCGGCTCTTCCCGTCCTTCCGACCCTGTGTATGTAGATCTCCGGGTCGGACGGAATCGTGTAGTTGATGACATGTGTAAGGTCCTGTATGTCGAGACCACGCGCCGCGACATCCGTTGCGACGAGTATGGAGATCTGATGATCCTTCATCTTCTTCAGTATCGCCTCACGTTCCCTCTGTGAGAGATCGCCATGGAGGGATGCGGCATCATAGCCTCTGTCCCTGAGCTTTGTGCCGATCTCATCGCACTGGAGCTTTGTGCGGCAGAACACGACACCGTAGAACTCCTTCTCCCTGTCTATGATCCTCGAGAGCGCCTCGAGCTTGTCGCCCTCCCTGACCTCGTAGTAGATCTGGTCTGTCGTCAGGGCTGCCGTATCCTTCTTCTGTGTCCTGATGATCTCCGGATTCTTCATGAAGCTTTCCGCGAGCTTCATGATCTCAGGGGGCATCGTCGCGGAGAACATGAGCATGCGCTTTCCGTCAGGAACCGCACGAAGTACCTGCTCGATATCATCGATGAAGCCCATGTCAAGCATCTCATCCGCCTCGTCCAGCACGAGGAACCTCAGATGCTCAAGCTTCAGGGAACCCCTTCTTATGTGATCGAGTATCCTTCCGGGAGTACCCACGACGATCTGCACACCGCGCCTGAGCTTCTTCAGCTGCTGCTCCATGCTTGCACCGCCGTAGATCGATGTCACCTCATGCTTCTTCCTGCCTTTCAGTGATGAGATCTCCTCGCTGACCTGACTTGCGAGTTCTCTGGTCGGAACGAGGACCAGAGCCTGCGGAAGGCTGTCCTTCTGATCTGTCTTCTCTATGATAGGGAGAGCGAATGCCGCGGTCTTTCCGGTTCCCGTCTGGGCCTGTCCGACAAGTTCGGTGCCCTCCTCAAGCAGCCTTGGAATGGCCAGCTTCTGTATTTCAGTAGGCTCTTCGAAGCCCTTTTCCTTCAGAGCCTCAAGTGTTTCATCGCTGAGTCCCAGCGCCTTGAATTCAGGTAGTATGTCCATAGCCCTGATTGTATCAGAAAGGCGGCCTCTGTCCACAGCCTGAGAACATCTGTT
>CALXON010000003.1 GCA_944389985.1 uncultured Spirochaetaceae bacterium
CACAGGAAGCTCTCCATGTCATTCGAGAACAGGGAGGTCCGGAAGGAGTATGAGGCCCTTCTTGAAGGTGTGATCACAAAAGAGGAAGGCATAATAGATCTTCCCATGCGGCTCGATACGGAGAACAGACCATACCAGATCATAGATCACGAGAATGGAAAGAGAGCTGTGACAAGGTGGAAGAGGCTCGGAATCATCGTCAGGGACGGAAGGAAGCTGACAAGAGTACGTTTCTATCCAGAGACAGGAAGGACGCACCAGCTCAGGGTACATTCAAAAGCCATAGGCCACCCCATAGCAGGTGACAGGCTGTACGGCGAGAGAAAGGAAGGAGAGAGGCTCATGCTCCATGCCGCGAGAATCTCATTCACACACCCTGTGACAGGGAAGCCCTGCGAGTTCAGCTCTGAGGCTCCTTTCTGAACGAGAGTCCTCCATCTGAGACATATGGTTCAAGAACAGCTATACCAGCTTTCTCCGCAAATGCCCTGACATACGGAATTGTCCTGTCAAGATTGCTGACTGTGTGGGCATCTGTCGAGATCACGGCCGCGTCCACATACTCAGAGGCTATCCTCCAGAAGTTTCCGGAAGGGTATCCCTCATAGCCCTCACTGTCCTTCAGCATGCCGTTCCCGTTGATCTCAAGAGGAACGGAAAGTGAGGCTGAGGCACTGGCGATCATCCTTGAAGCCTCCTCGGCGACACTGTCGAAATGCCTTCTGCAGAGAAACACATCGGGATGTGCAAGAAATGACACAAGTCCCGATTCCATCACCTTCACAGCCTGCTCTGCGTACCTTCTGACATCATCATCTGAGAATCCGTCATTGAACGGAGTCCTGAAAGTTCCGTCCGGACGCTCAACGAAATGAACTCCGGCGGTGAAATAGTCCACTCTCTCCCTGACCGATCTGAAGTAATCCCTCCACTCCTCCATATAATCGATCTCATAGCCGAGAAGCACAGGAAACGAGAAACCGGAAGCCGAGGATCTCACATCATTCTCGTACTTTTCCATCTCTGAGTACGGCATCCGTGTGCTTCTGAACCTCCCGGTCGGGAATGGGCAGTGCTCCGAGAAACCGAGGAACGAGAAACCTTTTCCGGATGCATATGAAAGATAATCCATGATCTCCCCTGATCCATGGCCACAGTATCTGGAATGTGTGTGAAGATTGTACAGCATGTCAGCTCCTAACCCGAAAGCCCGTCCAGCCGGATCCGGAGCTTTGCTATCTCCTCCCTGATTCCCGCAATCTCATCATCGATCCGCGCCTTCTCCGCTTCCAGTATCCTTATCTTCTCCTCCTCTTCCGAGATGAGGGCCCTGACGCCGTCGACACGCTCTTTCCTCTGAAGCATCTCCCTTCTGTCGATCAGGGCATTGTAACGGTCATGCTCCTCAAGAATGGACTGAAGTATGTCGAGAATCTCTGAGGGAGTACTCTCTGAAACCCATGTGGAACCGTTCTCGTAGAGAAAGTATCCATAACTTACAAACTTCTCTTCTTCTTCCGCTGTAAGCTTTTCCAGATTCTTCCTGCAATCTGTGATACCCTGCTTCACAGTCCTCTGGAAGGAGTCCTTATTATCATCAAGATAGCCGGAGAGAGCTGTTATCTTCCCGATCATCAAGGCATCCTTCTCCTCCAGTTCCCTTATCTCCCGCACAAGATCCGCAGCCCCTCCCTGAAGATGACCGTCAAGGGATGCTGAGAGCACTGCTGATGCATATGAGAGGAAACGGTCCTCATCCCTGTTTCTGGAGAGGAACTTTGAGAACATGCCTTTCCTCACGGAATCTTTTTCTGTAAGCCTGTAGACCTCACCGAAGAGATCCTTGTCCAGAAGGGAGAATGAACACTGCTCCTGAAGGACCGCACCAAGCCGTACAGAGAGCGACTTTATCGCATCGCGGATGTCCTTCTCCTCTTTCTCTGCTTTCGCCCTCTCAGCGCTTCTCTCCTCGTAATCAGATCTGAACGCTCCGGACTCTGCGAGGGTGGCTTCTGCCTTCTTCCTTATGGATACAGCATTCCGGCAGTCTTCCAGGAGCCTGCTGTCAGGAAGGATTGACAGAGGTTCCGCAGCACGTCCGAGCCTGAAGGAGAGCATACGGAGTCTGGCTGTGGAATCGGCTATCAACTTCTCATTTTCAGCCCTTGCATCATGATCTGCCATAAGCTGAGTCTACCACATACAGCCATGATGGCGAAGTCATACTCACAATTGACAAGAACACCCGTGAAAACATATTCTTAAATGACCCGGAAAGTCCTGTCATGCGGGAAACTTCCGGAACGCCCAATACCCATACTGAGGGCATAATAACGCCGTTACCGGCAAATCTTGGAGAAATTCATGGAAAGAGAAGACATAAAAGGTCTTTCGGAAGAGGAAATCTCCTCACGCATTGACAGCCTCATGCAGGCCATGAAGAGTGCGGACCCAGAGGAGATCGAGAGAATCAGGGGAATACTCAGGAAGAAAGTATCATTCTTCGAGAGAAGCGCGTTCGCAGCCTACCTTCTCATGGCAAGAACCCCGTCAGCAAAGGCAGAGAGAAGACAGAGACCTGAGAGAGCTGAGAAGAGTGCTCCGAGGCAGGAGAAGAACAGCGCGGAGAAGAGCGCAGGCACAGAGCAGGAAAGCGCTAAGGCTGAGAAGGTCATTCCTGAGGGAGCTAAGACAATCTACATCGATGTAGGCAAGATGAAGCACCTCTACCCTAAGGATCTCTCGAAGAGACTTCAGGCTGAGCTCGGAATCACACGCGATGACATCTATATGATCCGCATTCATGACAAGTACTCATTTGTCACGATGAGCGAGGAGAACTGCCAGAAAGCTATCGACAAGCTCACAGGTCAGGACATCAACGGACGCATAGCGAAGGTGGCATACTCGAACAAATGAGGATACAGCCATTCTCCGAGGGTTCATACGGAACAAACACATATATCGTGTACGAAGGACATGAGTGCATCCTAATCGATGCACCCTTTCCTTATGAGAAGCCTCTGTCGTTCCTGAAGGAGAACGGACTTGAGCCTCAGGCTGTGCTTCTGACACACGGACACTTTGATCACATATTCGGACTGCCAGCCATCAGAAAGGCCTATCCTTCTGTCAGGATATATCTCGATGCTGCTGATATGCCGTTCATCGTGGATAACGCATCGCGTTCAAGACGGATGCTTTCTGAAATGGATCCGTGGTCAGCCAGTGCAGTATCACAGTGCGGGGAGATGCCTGAGGACATCACAGCATACGGAGAGGAATGTCACGGCTTCAGGGTTCTGAGGACCCCTGGGCACACCGCGGGCTCCATATGTCTCTACTCAGAGAAGGAAGGAATACTCTTCTCAGGAGATACTCTCTTCATGTCTGGAACAGGCCGCACTGACCTCGGAGGAAGCCCTGCGGATATGAGGACATCACTGAAAACCCTCATGAGCCTTCCTGACAGGACCATGGTGCTTCCCGGCCATGGACCTCTGACCACCATTGAAAAGGAAAGGAAGGGAAACCCCTTCCTCTGAAATCACATACCGCCGTTGAGCTTCTCGTTGGCTGACTTGCACTCCACACAGAGCACCGCTTCAGGAATTGCCCTGAGCCTGCCCTCCGGGATCCTCTTGCCGCACTGAAGGCAGTAGCCGTACTTGCCGTCTCCGATGCGCTTGAGAGCGCCCTCTATCGCTTTGAGCTTCTTGGCATCCATCGCATTGAGCGCCTCCATCTTCCTGTAGGCACCTTCATCAGAAGCCAGATCGCTGGAATCTCCCCTGCCTGATGAGGCGAAAGCCTCGGAGCGGAAATCATCACCTTCACTATTGAGCTTTGAAAGAAGCTCCTCACGTTCCTTTAAGAGCAGTTCCTGCATCTCCTGGGTAAATGCATCCATAACGCAACCCCCTTTTTCGAATCGTATTAAATGTGCCTGTGAATCCTGCTGCAGTCAAGAGGTAACATGTGAATTATCCGTGTTTTCCTCTCTCAGAAGTCTGACATAGCGCCGTGAGAACCGTATGACGGCGGCAGAGACAGCGAGATAGACAAGGAATACGATGAATGCGATCCATCTGGGGCCTGTATATACAGTTCCCAGAAGAAGGAATCCCGCAGTCATTCCCGTCATCAGCATGACGATGGAGATGATGAACTTACGCGCACGTTTATTCCGCATCTCTGAAACGCCTTACAGCCTCAAGAAGATCATCATACTCTGTCACGAGCTCGAGGTCCTTCTCCTCATTGAGGATATTTGCAGGAGCGCGGAAAAGACAGCCACCGTCAGCCTCCCTGATCATGGCTATGTCATTATAGCTGTCACCTGAGGCGAATGTGCGGAATCCCATATGCCTGAACCCCTCAATGGCCTTCTTCTTGCCGTTCTCAGCCCTCATCGAGATATCCACGATATTGTCATCATCATCGACACGGAGACTGTTGCAGAGGATCGTAGGATAATCGAGCTGCCTCATCAGCGGAAGGGCGAACTCGGTGAATGTGTCTGAAAGGATCGCCAGCTGTGTCATCTCCCTGAGCTTCATGACAAAGTCATAGGCGCCGGGAAGTGGCTTTATTCCGGAGATCACATCCTGAATATCCTTCAGTTTCAGACCATGCTGACGGAGAATTCCGATCCTGTAAGCCATCAGCTTATGGTAATCAGGCTCATCACGGGTTGTTATCTTCAGCTCCTCTATTCCTGTCTTCTCCGAGAATGCTATCCATATCTCAGGAACGAGAACACCTTCAAGGTCAAGGCACACAATCTCCATAACGGACCTCCACTTTATTTCTCAGAGTTCATCTCATCGGGAAGCTCTATGTTGTCATCACCCTCGTCGTGCTCATGCGCCGTCTGTGATCTGCGCTTGCGCTTCCTGTCGAAATCGCGGCGGTAGTAACGGCCTTCGGAGAGAAGGATGGCTATAGGCCTCAGAGATGGTATGTTCGCGCAGATGATCTGGATGATCGACGTGAGAGGAACGGCGAGGAACATACCCGCAAGTCCCCATATGTATCCCCAGACAGCAAGTGAGACAAGTATCAGAAGCGGTGATATGTTCAGCTGTACTCCCTGGAGTTTGGGATCGATTATGTTTCCGACCACCATCTCTATGCCTATCATCAGAAGCGCGACATATATGACATTGCTCCAGTCAGGAGCGAACTGTATGAGCGCCATGAATATCGTTCCAGCCGTGCACATGATGGAACCGATTGTCGGTATGAAGTTCAGGACAACGGCGAGAACACCCCATACAAGCGCGAAATCGAGGCCTGTGATTATTGCCGCGAAATAGAAGAGGACACCTGTTATGAGGCTTATGATGAGTTTCAGCAGCATGTACTTTGACACCTGCCGGTTCATTCTTGTGATCAGCTGTGAGGCTCTCTGGACCTTTCCTCTCGGAAGAGCCGCAAGAAGCTTGGGAAGTATCGTCTGCCTCTCCAAAATCAGGAAGAGAAGATACAGGAGAACGAGCATCGCATCGGAGATGATAGATATGAATTTTCCGGATATCGATGTGAGCGATGACATCGCGACTCCGTACCAGTTGATGTCAAGCCAGGCGAGTATGCTGAATGTCTGGGGGTCCTCCTCAAGATACGGGGCCACGAATGCCGAGAGTCCCCTGTCGAGTTCCTGCACTCTCGCAGCATACGCCGGTATTCCTGAATCTGACTGCAGGAGCATGTTCACCATCACGAAGAATATGTAGATGAAGAGAAGGAAGACCGCAACGACAACAACAAGGGTTATTATCATCGACAAAAAGCGCGGAACCTTCATCCTGTCCATTCTGGAAAGAAGCGGATTGACGACAACGAACACAAAGAGAGCGATGACGAGCGGAATCATGATATTCGCCATCATCTTGAGTATATACAGTACAAGTATGGCAGCGAAAAGTAGCAGGATGTTCCTTATCTGCCGTCTGTAGCTGTCGTTAGGCTGCGCTGAAGTCATACGGGGATTATAATATAATAATCTGAATGATTCCACAGATTGTCCCGATGAGTGAACATAGTTCCTGTTCACGTTGACATATCAGCATCAGCAATGGTATTTTTTCAGATAGCTGTTCATAAGGACGGCTTTCTTGATATCACTGGAAAAGAGGTTTCTTTATGCCTTCAGAAGATAACGGAAAAGGTGCTGCATTCCCCCAGAAGGCCAAGGGGGAGAAGAAAGACAGGAAGAAGCACGGCAAGTCGCTCGGCTGGATCATCGGAGTGGTAGTCCTCATCCTCATCTCGCTGACATTCGTGCTTCCCACAACCGTATTCACGGGAAGCGGATCATCTTCAGTTGAGTTCGGAAGATACAACGGGGAGAAGATCGAGCTCTCATATGGCAACTACTTCTATCAGCAGCTTGCATCGATCATGTCATCAGGCGCCGTGAACAGCCAGAACATGATGCAGGCATATCAGAGAGCCTACTACATGACCGTGCTTGAGACAGCTCTCAGACAGATGGCTGATCAGGCCGGCATCACCGTATCTGACAAGATGATCGACAGAGCGATCATTGAAAGCGGTATTTTCAATGACGAGAACGGAAACTACAGCAGCGATCTCTACAGAGAAGCATCAGCGATGGAGAAATCCTCCGTCAGGATGCAGCTTGAGGAGACAGTGCCTGCACAGAGAGTCCTGACAGACATCTCATCTGTAAAGACTTCTGCTGCGGAGAACGAGTTCGTATCGTCCTTCAATGATACAGTCAGAGCTTTCGACTACATCACAGTGGACTACTCAGCATATCCTGATGCGGATGCGGTGGCATACGCAGAGGCTGACGGAGCTCCGTTCACAGCGATGAACCTCAGTGTCATGACACTTCCTTCAGAGGATGCCGCAACTTCCGTGATCGAATCACTGAGAAGCGGAGAGAAGACATTCGAGGAGACAGCCGCATCCGACTCAACCGATCAGTGGAAGGCGGAGAACGGCGCGATGGGACAGATGCTCTACTATGAGATCCAGAACATGCTCTCCGACACAGCTGATGCGGACACACTCTTCGCAACAGCCGCCGGAGACATCGCAGGCCCGTTCCAGGGATGGACAGGCTGGCTTGTGTTCAGAGCTGACTCTGCAGCAGCTTCTGCAGACCTCACGGATGCTGATGTCCTCGACAAGGTCAAGTCATACATCTCAATACATGACGCGGAGACAATGGACAGCTACCTCAGCGCCAAAGCTGAAGAGGTCTATGCAGCAGCTTCTGCGGATTTTGAGGGAACAGCGGAGAGCGAGGGACTTGAGATCACGAATGTCGGACCTTCCTCAGCCAACCCCGCATCATCACAGTTCATTGTCGGACCTGAGTACTCTGACGCCAACGCGCTTCTGGTATCTGCCGCAAGAATGGATGAGAACTACTATTCAGAGCTCTTCACAGCAGCAGAGGGAACGGTTCTTGCTCCGCAGCAGGCAGGAGATGCGTACATCATCGCACGCCCGGTCGCTCCAGAGGGAGACAACCAGCTTCTCGCATCCTATATGGACACATTCTACACATCATACATGCCTGAGATCACTGTACAGGATCTTCAGATGGGCATTATGAACTCCGAGGCATTCGTGGATAACTTCTTCACAGTGTTCTTCGAGCAGGTAATGGGAATGTGATTTTACCGTAACGACGGTATGGAAGACGGCAGAAATGCCGTCTTTTTGTTATAATAGCCGTATGGAGATTACAGAAAAGACCACGCTTCCTGACGATTCAGATGCATTGCAGAATGAAGGATGGGCAAGACACCCGTATTGGGAGCAGACTGGAAAGAAGACAAGAAAGAGACTCAATCTGAAGGGATGGGAGTCATACTCTGTCTCAGATCCTGTTCTCGGAATCATACTCAGCATAACCTTCTCCGATATGGGCTATGCAGGTCTTTTCTCCATCACATTCGCCGACATAAGAAAGAACGAGGTCGCTGAAATATCCGGAACGAAGCTTCTCGCAGGACACCGCACAGGAAGCGATCTTCTTTCTGACAGTGCTGTCACGTTCTCTGATGAGAAAATGACTGTCGCATTCGTCAGGAAAGGACCGAGACATCACATACTGATCACAGCTCCATACCTTCAGCTTCCGGGAGGAAAGACAGGACTCAAAGCCGACATGACACTCACGGAAGACGAGGGAATGGAAAGCATGAACACCGCATCATGCTGGTCGGAGAACAGGACCAGATGGATTTGCGGCAGGAAGCTCCTGCCACTGCGTTCTGAAGGTATACTCTTCATAAACCATGCACCTGTGAAACTCACTTCCGGAAAGTGTCTCGGAACACTGATCCGTGGAATGGGAAACTGGACTCACAGGACAAGCGGACAATTCATGATGCTGACAGGCATCAGGAATGAAATCCCCTGGGGAATCTGCCTTGAGAAGGGATTCATCCCTGATGAGAAGAACCAGGGCAATGCCGTGATATACGAGGACAAGGTACATAAACTCGGAAGCATCATTGTTGATAGTACAGATGAATCGCTCTGGACGATCTCAGATAATGACGGAAGGCTCAGTATGAAGTTCAGAGTGTCATCCGTACTGAAATCTGACATGAGGACACACAGGGTGGCATCATCACGCACTGCAAGGGCCTTCGGACTCTTCTCAGGCTCCTTCATTCTGGACAACGGAAATGAGATAAAGTTTGAGGACGCATACGGCTTTGCCGGAAAAATTTCCGGAAAGTAGTTTTCACACACTCCCCTTTTTCAGATAATCACCTGCATGATCAGCAGAAAAACAATCAGGGGCATACTTCTCTGCCTCGTGATCGCAATACCATCATACTTTCTCGGACTGCGGTTCCCCATCATCGGAGGACCTGTCATCGCAATACTTGCAGGAATGATCATCGCAGTCATCATCAGGGACCTCTCCCCCTTCTCTGACGGAGTGAGGTTCGTATCGAAGAAGATCCTACAGTGGGCTGTAATCCTTCTCGGATTCGGAATGAATCTCTCCGTGGTGGCTGAGACAGGACTGCAGTCACTGCCTATAATACTCTCCACGATCACGGTATCGCTGCTGACCGCATTCCTACTGTACAGAGTGCTCGAAACAGGCAGGAACACATCCATGCTCATAGGAATCGGTTCCTCGATCTGCGGAGGCTCGGCAATAGCTGCTGCAAGTCCCGTGATCGGAGCAGATGACGATGAGGTCGCGACCTCGATCTCCGTGATATTCTTCTTCAATGTCCTTGCGGCGATAATATTCCCAGTCCTCGGTACGGTGATAGGATTCAGCACATCAGACGGTACTGCCTTCGGAATCTTCGCAGGAACGGCCGTCAATGACACATCCTCGGTCACTGCCTGTGCCTCGACCTGGGACAGTATGTGGGGACTGGGAACGGCTACTCTGGACAAGGCCGTAACGGTCAAGCTCACGAGAACACTTGCCATCATCCCGATAAC
>CALXON010000004.1 GCA_944389985.1 uncultured Spirochaetaceae bacterium
TCTTGGAAGAGAGCAGCATCCTGACAAAAAGGGAGGACGATGCGGCCTTGGCAATCGACGCAAGGATCTGTATATGCTCTGACGGATTATCCTTAGGAGCAAGAACGAGGAAGAACACCTTCGTATCCGCAGCTCCTCCGAACTTCACAGGCAGTCTGGACACACCGATGATGACAGCCGTCCTGTCGATTCCCTCAATTCTTGCATGCGGTATTGCGATACCGTTCTCCATCGCAGTCGACCCGAGCCTCTCTCGCTCCTTGACAGCATCGGCAATGGCCTTCTCGTCAGATGGAAGGAGATTCTTCTCCGAAGCATAGAGAGACACAAGTTCGTCTATCACGGCATTACCATCGGCCGAGGAAAGAGGAACCTTTATGAGATTCTTGTCAAGTGATTCAAGCAGTGTCATGTCATACCTCCCCGAATTCTTCCCAGATATCATCGCTGTCACGGACAACGAGCACAGGACACGGCGATGTGCGGAGCATCCTGTCATTCTCGCTCGTAAGCTCGTCACGCCTTGAGCGTATAGCATTGACTGACCCGATTGCAAGCAGGTCTATACCGCTGGACTTGATGTAGTCCAGTATGACGTGATGAGGAGAGCCTTCTGCGACCGATGCAGTTATATCGAGATCCTTTGACGATGCAAGCCTCTCAGCGTGCCTGATATGCCTTGCGGCATCCTTCTTGAGATCATCGAGGTACTCCTTCTTCTCCTGATCGATGAAGACATGGGAGCGGACAAGATCGCCGAGTGCTTTCGTGTTCACGACATATACAGCGTGAAGTGCAGCCCCTGTGCTCTTCGCGAGGAGGATCGAGTACATCAGGGCGTTGATCGATCCCTCACTTCCATCCAGATAAACAAGTATTTTGCTGTACGGGACTTTCATCTTGCCTCCTTTGCTCTTTCCATTCTGTCCTTGACTGCCTTCATCAGTACGAAGTTCTCCCTCTCAGCCTCCTCGATACGGCCTGTAAGATACCTGACTGTCTCCTCCCTGTCAGGAATGACAAGCTTCTCAAGGGAGTTGACCTTTCTTATGGTCTTCTTCACCTCTCTCGAGAGACGCATTATAGAGACCTTGAGCTCAGCCATCTGTCCCATTAAGGACAATGCCTCGCTGAAGCGGCTCACAGCCACCTCACCATGCATGCTCGTTCCCTCCGGGGAGAAGAACGGACCGGAACCGGAGAACTCTGTCGTGACCTTAGGGAGTGAGACTCCCATGACCTTCCTTGAAGAAAGCGTCAGGGATGATGAGATACTCACAGCTCCCGCGAGATTCGCGACTTTCAGCCTTCCCATATGCATTATAGCATCCTGAAGCGCTGTCTCCGCATCGAGAAGCGCCCTTTCCACCCTGTTCTGGTAATCCACAGCCTGATCGACGAGAGTGAGCAGCTCGGAGACGAGAATCGATCTCTTCTGATCAAGCAGGTCATAACCAGTCCTCGAGAAAGCGAGCTCGCTCTTTATCTTCATCAGATTGCTTCTTGTAGGTGCTATCTGCGCATTCATAGATTCAGCCTCTGTAGTGCTCGGAGATCTCCTCCTCCGTCAGGCGCTGCAGCTCCTCGGAAGGCAGCAGCGAGAGCGCATCCCAAGCCAGATCGAGAGTCTCCTCGATGGATCTGTCCTCATCGTATCTCTGGGAAACGAACTTCTTCTCGAAGAAATCACCGAACTCCATGTAGTGATGATCGAGCTCCGTAAGCTCCTCCTCTCCGATGACCGATGCGAGGTTCCTCACATCCTGGACATGGGAATATGAAGCGAAAAGCTGGTTGGAGAGATGGGGGTGATCAGCTCTGGTCATTCCCTCTCCGATACCATCCTTCATGAGTCTTGAGAGCGACTGCAGCGCATTGATCGGCGGATAGATTCCACTGCCGTGCATGTTACGGTCAAATACTATCTGGCCCTCGGTGATGTATCCGGTAAGGTCAGGAATAGGATGGCTTATGTCATCATTGGGCATCGTGAGGATCGGAAGCTGGGTTATGGAACCTGTCCTTCCGATGAGCTTTCCTGATCTCTCATATATCTCTGCAAGATTCGAGTAGAGATAGCCCGGGTAACCCTTTCTCGATGGAATCTCACCGCGCTGTGTCGATATCTCTCTCAGCGACTCACAGTAGTTCGTCATATCCGTCATGATGACAAGAACCTGCTTGCCGCAGTCGAATGCGAGATGCTCTGCAAGCGTGAGTGCTGACTTTGGAGTGATCGTCCTCTCGAGCGACGGGTCATCCGCGAGTGAGAGGAACATGGCGACATTGTCGAGAACACCTGTCTCCTCGAAGGAGTCGATGAAGTACTTCGCAACGTCGTATTTGACACCCATTGCAGCGAACACGATGGCGAAGTCGGACTTGCCGCCGCGGACCTTCGCCTGACGCACTATCTGCGCAGCCAGCTGGTTGTGCTCCATTCCGTTTCCGGAGAAGATAGGAAGCTTCTGCCCCTGGATGAGAGTCATCATGCCGTCGATCACGGAGATTCCTGTCTGGATGAAGTCCCTTGGGTACTCACGCGCCGTGGGATTCATCGGAGTTCCGTTGACATCCCTCTCATCTGAAGATGCGGGAACGGCAGCACCGTCACGGCTCTTTCCAAGTCCGTTCATGACACGGCCGAGCATCTTCTCTGAAACTCCCAGTGTCAGAGGTTCTCCCAGAAAATGCATTCTCGTTCCGGGAAGGGAAAGTCCGTCAGTTCCTTCAAAGCACTGCACGCACACGGCCTCGTCGGATGTATCGAGGACCTGACCGGAACGTATTGATCCGTCCGGAGCAAGGATCTCGACAAGCTCACCATACCCTACCGGGTGTGTGTTGCGCATATATACAAGCGGACCATCGATTCTGGATGCGCCCTTGTATTCACGCCCTGAAAGAAGCGCCTTTCCGCTGTCTTTCAGAAGCACATCATTCTCATTTGTCATGTGATCACTCATCATACAGGCTCCCGAGCTGCATCATCGACCGCTCAAGCTTCAGTTCAAGCTTATCGATATCATCGGCACTGTCATTGGAGACAGTGAATCTCATCTTCGCGATATCCTGGACGACCTGAAGCCGTCTGACCTTCACCAGTGGCACTCCTTTTGAGATCGCCTCGCTTCCGAGATCGTAGTAGCGGAGGATTATCGAGAGCATCTTCACCTGCTTCTCCACAGAGCAGTACCTGTCGATGTCATCAAAGGCATTCTGCTGGAGGAACGCGGTCTTGAAGAGCGAACAGACCTCGAGGATGAAGTTCTGTGAGTCAGGAAGCGCATCAGGACCGACGAGTTTGACGATCTGCTGCAGTCTGACCTCCTTCTGCAGAAGCTCCATTATCCTTCTCCTGTTCTCCGCCCACTTGTCCTGGCTGTGGCTGTTCCACCAGTCACGGACCTCATCGACGTACTCGGAGTAGCTGTCAAGCCAGGAGATGGCAGGATAGTGTCTGGCGGATGCCAGTGACCTGTCCAGTCCCCAGAAGGCCCTGACGAATCTCTTCGTGTGCTGCGTGACAGGCTCAGAGAAGTCTCCTCCCGGAGGTGAGACAGCCCCGATTACCGAGACGGAACCCTCACTTCCTGAAAGGGTCTTCATATGACCTGCCCTCTCATAGAACTGGGCTATCCTTGTCGGAAGGTATGCAGGGAAGCCTTCCTCAGCAGGCATCTCCTCCATACGGCCAGAGAGCTCTCTAAGAGCCTCTGCCCAGCGGGATGTGCTGTCAGCCATTATGGCGACGCTGTATCCCATATCACGATAGTACTCGGCCATCGTTATTCCGGTATAGATCGAAGCCTCTCTTGCCGACACAGGCATGTTCGATGTGTTGGCTATGAGGACTGTGCGCTGCATAAGTGAAAGTCCTGTACGCGGATCGATGAGATTCGGGAACTCCCTGAGAACATCCGTCATCTCGTTTCCTCTCTCACCGCATCCGATGTACACGATTATGTCTGCATCACACCACTGTGCTATCGAGTGCTGGGTCATCGTCTTTCCCGTACCGAATCCGCCGGGGATGGCTACGGTTCCGCCCTTTGAGAGCGGGAAGAGCGTATCGATGACCCTGAGTCCTGTGATGAGTGGGACTCTGAGATCAAGATGGTCCTCAACAGGGCGTGGAACACGGATCGGCCAGTGCTGGATCATCGTCAGCTCATATGACTTTCCGCTTCCGTCCTCTATCACGGCAATCCTGTCCGTGACCTTGTAATCCCCTTCCGCCGCTATTTCGGAAACTGTCAGATCTCCCTGATACTGAGGCGGTATCATGATCCTGTGCTCGACTCTCTCGGTCTCCTGCACGGTTCCGAACACACAGCCTCTTCTCAGAGTATCTCCGGCCTTCACTGTTGGCACGAAATGCCAGAGCTTGTCATGACTTACAGCAGGAACCTCTATGCCCTTTCCGATGAAATCACCGGAGAGGGTGCGGATCTCCTCCAGAGGACGCTGTATGCCGTCGTATATATTACCGATAAGTCCCGGTCCGAGCTCAACGGAAAGGCTCATTCCCGATCCATAGACATTGTCTCCGGGAGCGATGCCAGTGGCGTCCTCATAGACCTGCACCGTCGCCTGATCTCCGTCCAGCTTGACGATCTCGCCTACGATCCTCATGTCAGAGACATGTACAAGCTCCATCATCATGGCATCGGTTATACCGCTGATCGAAAGGACTGGTCCGTTTACACGTTTAACCTTACCTACTATTCTCTCTTGCATTTTCTTCCTGCACTATCTTCTTTATTTCCCTCTGATACCTTCTGATCCTCACATCAAGCTGGTTGTTGTAAGAGACCTTCCCGTCAGAGGAGGACAGGATGACTCCAGCTCCCTTCACCATGACAGGATCAAGGGAGAGGCTGACAGATGCGCCTGTCATGTCATGGACCTTCTTCTCAGCCACCCGGAGCATTTCCTCCGTCACGGGCGTCTGGGCAGAGTACGCGACCTTCGCCTCTTTTCTGTCAAGTCCGATCGCAGCCTCCGCGATCCAGTCAGTAAGGACATCACTGAATCCCGGCTCCTGCATCGCCTTCCTGATTCTCGCATCGACTTCAGCCATGATCTCCTTGTATGAGGAGTCAAGGGTTCTCAGTTCAGAAAGCCTGTCGATGTTCTTCTTGGCGCTTTCCTCACGAAGCCTGATCTGCTCGAGGCGGACCGCATAGGACTTCTCCGCGCTGTCCTTTTCCCTGGCAGCCCTTGATGCCCCTTCCTTCTCTATGGCCTCCGCCTCGCTTCTGGCTTTGCCGAGGATATCCTCAGCCTTGTTCCTGGCATCCTCAAGAATGCCACGGATAAGAGGATTCTCTTCCCTGGTCATAAGGATACTCCTATTGCTTCGTTTACCAGCTCCCTCAGATCCGGACTCTTCTTCCCTCCAGGAGACGGGATCTCGACGACGAGAGGAAATGACTCCGAAAAGAGGAACCTGTCAACAGTGCTGCGGATCATATCCGCCGTATCAGCTGTGATGATGATGACAGCATGCTCCTTCTTCTCCAGAGCCTTATCCCAGGCCACCTTCGCCTCTTCCGGCGATGAGACCTGAATCCCGTCAACTCCTACGAGAGAGAAACCGAGCACGGTATCGGGGTCCCCGATAACGAAATACTCCATATCATACCTTGCCGAGAATCATCAGGGCTGTAATGAATCCGAAAACGACAAGACCTTCAGCAAGAGCTATGAAGATAAGCGCGTTTGTAGCGATCTCCGGCTTCTCTGAAATGGCTCCCATGGCTGCCGAGCCTACATTCGAGATTGCCATTCCTGCGCCGATAGCGCCGAAACCGAATGCGAGAGCTGCTGCGAAGCATACCCATGACACATTCCTGTCGCCATTCTCGATAGCCTCTCCGGCTGCAGAAAGAGTCGGAGTGAAGATGAAAGCTGTTACTGCAAGGAGTACAAGAGTAAGCACGAATGAAAGGCCAACCTTTCTCCTGAATGCATATGCGGTCATATTGACCCTCCTATATCACTCGGACACGATCCTGCTCTTGAGACCAACCGGCTCAAAAGCTATTCCGTGACCGGTAAAATACTTGGTGAAGAACTCGTAGTAGTTGAGCCTGAGCGACTGGATACCAGCAGAGAGGCCTTCAAGAACCACTACAAGCACATTGCCGACAATCGCGATGAGCACATAGGCCACGATGTTTCCAGGCATCTCCGCCATCTGATAGAAAGCTGACATCAGCGATGCGTGGGCGATACCGAGACCTGCGACTCTCATGAAAGACAGGGAGTTGGAGAGGAAACCCGAGAAGATCTCGAGGATCTCCACAAGCGACTCCATCACGGTACTCATCACAAGGTGTCCGATTCCTCCTGTCCTGGCACCCTTCCTCTTCTCCAGAATGAAGGTCACCGGCTCCTTCAGGACGATCAGCACAAGACATGTCACGACAAGCGGCATGAACCAGGGAGCGGACGGGAATGTGCTATAGCCCGACATCACAAAGCCGTATGCGAACCAGATGCCGGCTCCATACAGGACTCCTCCGACGATTCCGTTCTTGTCGAACACAAGCTCCAGGAAGCGCTTCTTCCTTATGAGGTTTATCCAGTTGAGGACAAGACCGAGATAGATGACGCAGATTCCGAATATGATCGTCACGGCAAGGATGTCATAGACGGAGTTGATCAGTCCAGCAACAGGCTCTCCCTCGACGATGGCGTCAAACGGGAACCATAGCGCGGGAATGAGGGGAAGTCCGAATACCGATCCGAAGAGGACACCTCCCGCCATTGATGCCGGGCCGAGGTACAGAAGAAGAGTACAGAGATACCTTGAGATTATCCCGTCCTTCTTCATCGGGTGCTTCTTGTAGTCAAGCGTTCCGAGAATGCCAACAAGAAGAAGCACCAGTCCCTGCCCCACATCAGCGAACATGAGCATGAACATCAGAATATATGCGACAGCGGTGAATGGAGCAGGATTTATCGAACCGTACTCCGGTGTACCGTAGTTGTCGACCATCTTCCTGAACGGACGGAGTATCTTTGAGCTCTTCATGGCGACAGGAACCTCCTCCC
>CALXON010000005.1 GCA_944389985.1 uncultured Spirochaetaceae bacterium
AGTGGAATCCAGCCTCATTCGCTCCTGCGACAAGGTTGTTTGACTCCGCGACGCTGTCATCGACGATGCAGATGAAGTTGCCTTTCGCTCCGATCGGGGATGCATAGCCCGGAACCATTCCGCATGCTAGGATCTCCTCGTCGTGTGCCGGTCTGATCGAATTTGCTCTTGCCGCATTGGAGAGCTTTGACTCCTCGACCTCATAGTCGCCGCGGACAAGCGCCACGATGAGCTTCTCTTCCTCCTCGCCGTTTCTGTCGTTGATGAATGTTCCGACCATGAATACGCACTTGGCGGTCTTTCTCGGGTCGATCTTCAGGAATTCCGCAAGCGCCTCGATTGTCTTGGCCTCAGGAGTTGCGACCTTCTCGACAGCCTTCATCTCTTCCTTGAGATACTCCTTCTGGAACTTGGCTATCTGTCTGTTCGCAGTGTATCCGCACTTGTCACAGAGTATGATCGTATCCTCGCCGATGGGGGAGAGATACATGTATTCATGGGAGATCTTTCCTCCCATCATTCCGGAGTCCGCCCCTACCGCGATTGACGGCAGTCCGCAGCGTGAGAAGATCCTGAAATATGTTCTGTAATGGTCGCGGTAGACCTTGTCGAGACCTGCTGCATCCCTGTCGAATGAGTATGAGTCCAGCATCGTGAACTCCCTGACCCTGATGAGTCCGGCTCTCGGCCTGGGATCATCCCTCCACTTGGTCTGCATCTGATACACAAGAAGTGGAAGACGCTTGTATGAGTCGATCTCGCCTCTCGCTATGTCGGTGACGGCTTCCTCATGGGTCATGGCGAGGACCATGTCCCTGTTGTTGCGGTCGGAGAATCTTCCCATCTCCTTGTCGATGGAGTAGTACCTTCCTGTCTCCTTCCAGATATCTGCAGGATTGACGACAGGCATCTGCATCTCCTCTCCGCCGATAGCATTCATCTCTTCGCGGATGATCTGCTGTATTTTCTGTGTCGCCCTGAAACCGAGTGGCAGCAGGGAGAAGATACCGGCTCCCATCTGCCTTATATATCCAGCTCTCAGAAGGTACTCATATCCCTTGGTGTCGGCACCGTTCGGGGCCTCCCTGAGAGTTCTTGAAAACATCTTTGACATTCTCATGGCAAAATTCTCCTACCCGGTCATTATATTCAGCGCCGGGGGATAGGACAACATGAGAAAATCTTTCTCCGGAAACTGGCAGAAAACGCCATCCGGGGCGTATATATATCAGGAGGTGACGACAGAGCAACAGTTTTCCATCTTATACCCTTGAGAGCCCTGAGACCTCAGGGTTCTCTTTCTGACGACAGCATGGAATCCTTCGTGAAAGATGACTGGCAGGTTTCAGACCTCTATAGGTTGCAGGTGAATTATGCTATAATCAGTCTGACTGTCTCTGGGACAGGGATCTCTTTAAGCCCTGTCTTCATCTGGAAGATGACAGTCCGATTTCAAGGAGGCAGCAATGGATGCAGGATTGATAAAGGATCTGAAAGATAAGGCCTTCGATATCAGATCCAGGACTATCAGAGAGATAGCGTCATTCGGTTCAGGACATATGGGTGGAAGTATGTCCATAGTGGAACTCCTGACATATCTTTATTACAACGAAATGAATGTGGACCCGGAGAATCCCGGGAAGGATGACAGGGACAGACTTGTCGTCTCCAAGGGCCATTCCGGTCCGGCTGTATATGCGACCCTTTCCACAAAAGGATTCTTCCCTGAAAGCTGGCTCGAGACACTGAATCAGGGTGGAACGAGACTTCCTTCACACTGCGATATGACAAAGACTCCTGGTGTCGATTTCACCGGCGGATCCCTCGGACAGGGTTTCTCGGCCGCTGTAGGTATCGCCCTCGGACAGCGTCTCAAGGGCTATGCAGCCAGGACTTTCACCATCATCGGTGATGGAGAGGCCCAGGAAGGACAGATCTATGAGGCTGCTGAGGCTGCAGGAGCATGGAAGCTCTCGAATCTCTTCGGTTTCCTTGATCTCAACGGACAGCAGCTTGACGGATACACGAAAGACATCATCCCTTCAATGGACATGAAGGCAAGATGGGAGTCATTCGGCTGGGATGTGCATGAGGTCGAGAACGGACATGACTTTTCATGTATCGCGGATGCTGTCGAGAAGGCGAAGACAGTGACGGACAAGCCTCACATGTTCATCATGCATACGATCAAGAGCTATGGATACATCCCCGGCGAAGGCATCAAGAGCAACCACTCAATGCCTGTGACGAAAGAACAGGCCGAGGCTGCGATCGAAGAGCTCAGGAAGAGGGAGGGAAGATAATGAAGGACGCACATGTTTATTCCCACTACAGGGATGCAGTCATCGGAGCGGTCATTGATCTCGCCGCAGAGCATAAGGACATAGTCTTCCTTGATGCTGACCTCTCATCCTGTATCGGATCAACGAATTTCCAGAAGGCATACCCCGACAGATTCTTCAACTGCGGTATAGCAGAGGCGAACATGGTCGGTGTCGCAGCGGGACTCAGCTCGATGGGCTTCACACCGTTCATCCATACATTCGGATGCTTTGCCTCCCGTCGTGACTATGACCAGCTCTTCATTTCCGTCGGATACACCCATCAGACAGTCCATGTCATCGGATCTGATCCCGGAATCACCGCACAGTACAACGGCGGAACACATATGCCGTTTGAGGATATCGCACTTTTCAGGCAGATACCCGGTTTCACGATCATCGAACCATCCGACGGACAGTCTCTCTACGAGCTGACCCGGCAGGTCTATGCAAGCGGAAAGAGCTCTTACATAAGGACTCCGAGAAAGGGAATCGAGTTCCGCTATACTCCGGAGGACAAGATCGTTCTTGGAAAGGGTATCGAACTCAGTGACGGGCAGGATGTCGCCATCATCGCAACTGGCTCGCTGATGGTCAGCGGTGCAGTCGCTGCTGCGGATGCCCTCAAGGAGAAGGGTATAAATGCGACTGTCATCGATCTCCATACAGTCCGCCCGCTTGATACGGATCTCATAGAGAAGGTTGCATCACGCACAGGACATATCCTTGTATGTGAGAACGGAAGATACGCAGGCGGTATCGGAGAGATGATCGCCGGATACCTTGCAGAGAGGAATCCTGTCAGAATGTCCTTCCTCAATGTCGGGGAGAGATTCGGAGAGGTTGGAAATCTCAAGTATCTTTCAGATACATTCGGTTTCACAGCGGAGAACATCGCAAGAAAGGCAGAAGCCCTGCTGAAGTAAGCGCGCACCGGTACGGAAGGCGTCTCAGGGCGCCTTCTTTCAAAGAAAAGAGACCCGGATCCGGGTCTCTTGTCGTCTCAGTATGACTTCTTTCAGATCAGAAGATCGGCATAAGCCTTGAGAAGGTCATCACCCTCGCAGCCTGCAAGGACTTTCTTAGCCAGGACCTTTCCGAGCTGTACGCCTTCCTGATCGAATGAGTTGAGGTTCCAGATGAATCCCTGGAACATGACCTTGTTCTCATAGTGGGCGAGGAGGGCACCGAGAGCTTCCGGTGTGAGCTTGTCGCCGTAGATGAGCGATGACGGTCTGTTTCCATCAAACTCCTTGTTCGGGTTCTCGTCATCCTTGCCTCTTGCGAATGCCGCGATCTGTGCAGCGAGGTTCGCATTGAGTTTTGTCTGGCTCATCGAGCCTGCTGTCTCGATGTCCTTGCCGTACTGGCATTCCCTGAATCCGATGAACTGCAGAGGAACGATGTCCGTGCCCTGATGCAGGAGCTGGTAGAAGGAATGCTGTCCGTTTGTTCCGGGTTCTCCGAAGATAACAGGACCTGTAGGATAGTCGATCTTCTCACCGTTTCTGTTGACATGCTTTCCGTTCGACTCCATATCGAGCTGCTGGAGATGGGCCGGGAATCTTGAAAGCGCCTGTGAATACGGGAGGATTGCAGTCGCGGGGTATCCTGCGATGTTTCTCAGATAGAATCCGATGAGCGCATCCATGAGAGCTCCGTTCTTCCTGATATCCTTCCCGAGTGAGAGACAGTCCTCCTCATGAGCTCCGTCAAGAAGCTTCCTGAATGTGTCATAGCCATATGCGAGTGAGAGTACAACACCTCCTACAGCTGATGTCGAGGAGTATCTTCCTCCGATGTAGTCATCGATGAAGAAGGATGCGAGCATGGATTCATCTTTCGCAAGCGGAGATGTCTTGGAAGTCACCGCGACCATGTGCTTGGAAGGATTGTAGCCCTGAATGCCCATTGATCCCAGAGTCTTCAGCACGAGATCCCTGTTCGTCAGTGTCTCCTGAGTCGTGCCGCTCTTTGATACAAGGATGAAAAGGGTTGTCTCAGGATCGAGATCCGAGATCACGGATGCAGCATCATCAGGGTCGACATTGGAGATGAAACGTCCTTCAAGGGTCTTCACTCCAGAGCCTTCCGCCCAGCCCTTGAGCGCGAGATAGAGTGCTCTGGGACCGAGATCCGAGCCGCCTATTCCGATCTGGCAGACAGTCGTGAATGCCTTGCCAGTGGATCCCTTGATCTCTCCGTTCCTGACCTTCTCAGAGAAGTCCTTTATGGATGCAAGCACGTCCTTGTAGAACTGATCCTTGTCCTCTCCGTCGGCAGCCACCTCAGCTCCCAGGACATTGCCTCTTGTCAGATGATGGAGCACCAGTCTCTTCTCTCCTGTGTTCATGACTTTTCCTGAGAGTATTTCCTTGTATTTGTCTATCAGCTGTGCTTCATCTGAGAGAGCCTGAAGCCCTGACAGGATGTTTTCACTGACAGGCATCGCAGCCCAGTTATACTTCAGACCTCCGCCTAAAGCTATCGATGAGTTCTTCACACGGTCTGCCGTAAGCAGATCCTTCACATTTTCCTTTTTTTCCTTTTTCAGCATCGAGAAGCTCTTCAGCTTTCCGAGATCGCTGTATGTAATCATTCCTTTACCTCCGGAATTCTTGAATTGAAACTTTCAAGAAGGTCCTCTTTTGTCATTCCTTCCCTGAGTATGACGAAGATCGTGTCATCGCCGGCTACTGTTCCAAGTATCTCCGGGAGCGCAAGCACATCAAGAGCGAAACCGACGCTGTTCGCGTGTCCCGGTCTTGTCTTGATGACACCGAAGTTTCCGGAGAACTCAATTGAGATTATACCTCTTCTCACATCCTGGATGTAGCTTTTCTCCGATTCACTTACGAGATCGCTTTCAGGAAGGGTGTAGTAGTAGCCTGACCATCCGTCGGATATCTTTCCGACCTTCAGCATCTTCAGATCTCTTGAGAGTGTGGCCTGTGTTACGTTGTATCCTTCTTTCTTGAGGAGATCCAGGAGCATATCCTGATTGTCTATCCTGTTGTTGCGTATCAGCTCCTTGACGACAGAGAGCCGGTTATGACGTTCTTTCATTGGTCCTCCAGAATGCATACTTATGCAATTCTTATGCAATTTTACCGTGAAGATGGAAGTGATGCAACTGTGATAATATGCTATCGTCTAGACATAGGAGGTTTCCATGACGGCTTTCTACATCATACTCGCTGTACTTCTCATCATCATTCTCTGGGGTGTCACAGCATACAACAGTCTTGTCAGACTCAGGAACAAGGCGGATGAGGCCGAGGCCGGAGTCGATGCCCATTTGAAACAGCGCTATGACCTTGTCCCGAACCTTGTCGAGACAGTCAGAGGATATGCTTCCCATGAGAAGAGCACTCTCGATGCGGTTATTGAAGCAAGGAACAGAGCCGGAATGGCAGGATCCCTCAAGGACAGGGCAGATGCTGAGGCAGGTCTTTCCGGAGCACTTACGAAGCTCTTCGCCCTTGCGGAGAACTATCCTGATCTCAAGGCGAACCAGAACTTCATCAGTCTGCAGAATGAGCTTTCCGGAATAGAGGAGGGAATACTCAATTCCAGAAAGTACTACAACGCTGTCGCCCGTGAGCTCAATGACAGGATCATGATGTTCCCGTCTTCCCTTATCGCATCGGTCTTCCATTTCGGGAAGAGGGATTATATTGAAGCGGATGATGCTGAGAGGACAAGGGTGGATGTCAGGTTCTAGGATATCGGCATTCCTGATCTGTCTTGTCACACTGGCCGTTCCGCTCTCTGCGGAGGCATTCACTGTTACGGACTATTCTGTAGACATAACTGCTGATGCATCCAGGCGTCTTACGGTCAGTGAGGATATAGGGCTTTATTTTACGACCCCCTCCCACGGGATCATCCGTGATATCCAGTACAGGTTCAGCGGAGGGGAGAGACTCAGAGTCAGCGATATATCCGGAACAGGAATCGCAGGAACGGATGACAACGGAGAGTTCCTGAGCATAATCCTCGGAGATCCAGAAAGATACATCACAGGACCCGGGCGCTTCAGGATCGGATATCTGCTGCAGTATCCGGAAGACAGATATGAGGATTATGATGAGCTGTATTACAACATAGTCTCTCCGGGCTACTGGGACACTCCGATGGACAGAGTGTCATTCTCCGTGACATTTCCTTCTCCTGTGTCTCCGGACAGGATATGGGTGACATACGGCATGTATGGCTCATCTGCAGCTCTTCCGTTCAGTCTTTCGGATGACGGTCTTACTGTCTCTGGTTCATATTCATCTCTCCCTGCAGGCTATGGGATAACGCTCCGGGTGGAGATGGAAGACGGATACTTTCACTCTGCCGGTCCTTTATCTGACGGATTTGTGTTCATCATGGCAGCCATTATCCTGCAGCTTACCGCAATGATCATCGTTATTGTCATGTACATCAGGAAAGGGCGTGATGAGAAGATGATAGTTCCGGTCCGTTTCTCACCTCCTGAGGGATTCTCCCCGATGGATGTGCAGTACCTCATGAAAGGAACAGTGGACAGCACATCGGTTTCCGCAATGCTGATCTACTGGGCGGATAAAGGACTTCTTTCCATAAATGATGACGGTTCCTCCTATTCATTTGACCGGCTGGAGGAGATTCCGGATGACAGCACTGAGAGGGAGAAAGCCCTGTTCTCCTCTTTCTTCACATCCGGACATGAGGACAATACCTCGCTGAGGGCATCAGGCTTTCCCGGAAAGCTCAGGTCGGTGGTGCTGCCACTCATCCTCTCTGCTTTCTCCGGAGAGCATGCGACAGAGGATGCCGGGTCTCTGAGACTGAGGAAATATGCATACAGCCTGCTTCTTGCTGTCTCTCTGATCTCAGGAGGCCTTCTGTCACTATCCGCCTCTCCGGGCCTTGTTCCGTTCGGAGTCATACCTTTTCTGATGGCTTTCCTTATCCTCAGACAGTTCTCGATGCAGGCGGCAAGGGAGGGCAGGCTGACACCCAGAATCCTCCTTCCCCTGATATTCTTCATCCTGTTCCTTTCCTTCTTCATGGTGACCGCGATTGTCTCATACTCAGGTTCCGGAGCCGCACTTGCCGGAATCATCATGTTCATGGTCATGCTCGTCGTATCATCATTCACTGCAGCCCATATCTCCAGAAGGAGCGGATATGGTAATGAGAGAATGAGGGAAGCTCTTGGATACAGGGAATTCATAGACAAGGTCGAGAAGGACAGGATCAGGGTGCTTTCCGAAGAGGATCCTTTATATTTCTATCATGTGCTTCCATACGCTATGGTGTTCGGACTTGCTGATTCGTGGGCTGACAAGTTCAGGGGAATACCTGTGGAGGAGGTTCGCTGGTATGTCTCCCCATACCCATTTGATCCATTCCTCTGTTCAGCTTTCGGCAGAAGATGGCATGATGACTATATGAGAAACATAGAGCCTCCGAGGAACACCGGGCATGGAGGTGCGGGTACATTCAGAGGATCCTCAGGATTTTCCGGAGGTGGATTCTCCGGAGGAGGGGGAAGAAGCTGGTGAACGATCTGATCTGGCTCCTCATCTCCTCATTCTATGTCGCCGCTGTTCTCGCACTGGCCTCTTTCATGAGAAAGAGAGGTGTGGAGGACCTCTATGTCCGCAAGACCGTGCATATGCTTGTGTCATTGTGGATTCTCATAATGGCATGGTTCATTGAGTCTCCGGTCGCGAGGATCACCGGGCCTGCCATCTTTGTCCTCATCAATCTCTTTTTCTATCTTCACTTCGGCAATGCCGGAGCAGGAATAGTCTTCTATCCGCTCTCGCTGACTGTGATGATAGCTCTGATGCTCTGTGGTGTCCTTTCTGAGAATGCTGTTGTGGCTGGAACTCTTGTGATGGGACTTGGTGACGGGGCTGCTGCAATAACCGGGACTCTCCTCGGAAGGAAGAGACGCAGCCCCGAAGGTTCTGCAGTGATGTTCATAGTCTCGTTCAATGTGATAATGGCGGCAGGCGGGAGCATTGCACAGGCTGTGATCACAGCGGCTGCTGCAACTGCTGCAGAGCGTTTTACACCCTCTGCTCTGGACAATGTCACGGTACCTCTCCTCACTGCCGGGCTTATGGAGGTGCTATGCGCTCTCTGACGATGATTGCTGATGAGTTTCTCATGAATCTCCCCCTGTATGTCAGGCTGATCATCATAGCCGTGTTCCTTGCTGTGATGGCTGTATTCTCATACAGGAAGAATTTACTGACTGTGTCGGGAATCATCACAGCCATGATTCTCGGATTCATCGTCTTCTATATCGGGAAGGTGTCGGGCATTGCGGTGTTCCTGTTCTTCTTCCTCTCGGCATCGGTCCTTTCCCGGATTTCCGACAGCCGCAACACGGTTGCGGAGAAGACAGGGAAGAGGGATATGATGCAGGTGATAGCAAATGGTGTTCCCTGCTGTCTGATGCTTGTCCTGTACGCGCTGACAGGAGATGTTGTCTTCATAGGAGCGTTCTCCGCAGCTCTTGCCGAGGCTGAGGCCGACACCGCGGCGTCGTCAATAGGAATCCTTTCCAGAAAGCCTCCTCTTTCGATAATCACGTTCACTCCGGTTCCTCCGGGACTCTCAGGCGGGGTTTCCGTCCTGGGGACAGTCTCATCACTCGCATTCTCATTTCTCATCGCGGTCCTCAATATGGGGACATTCGGATCGGATCTCCCGACACTCCTGATGATAGCCGCCTCCGGATTCCTCGGTTCCCTCTTTGACTCTTTTCTCGGAGCCTCGGTCCAGGTTCATTACAGGAAGAAGGATGGAACGCTTACTGAGAAGAGCGTGATGGATGGAGAGAGACTTGAGAGGGCAAGAGGAATACCGTTTATAGACAATGATGTGGTGAATCTGCTTTCCGGCATGTTCGCATCGGCTGTATTCCTCGCTATGTCTGCCGTACTGTAATTTGAAGCTTTTTCCCGTTACCTCTTGCCGTATTCTTTCTTTATGTATATTTTTCAGATTGGCAGCTGAACGGGTTGCCGGTTTTATTGAGATAAATATAAGGAGAGATTCTGGATATGGCAAAACAGCTTCAGTTTAACGAAGAGGCCAGGAAGTCACTTGTCAACGGTGTTGAGAAGATTTCCAAGGCTGTTATGACTACACTCGGACCAAAGGGACGTCTTGTTCTTCTTGATAAGAAGTATGGTGCTCCCACAGTGACCAAGGACGGAGTTTCCGTTGCCCGTGAGATCGAGCTCGAGGATCCGTTCGAGAACATGGGTGCGCAGCTTCTGAAGGAAGTCGCGGCCAAGACAAATGATGTCGCAGGAGACGGAACGACAACAGCTACTGTTCTTGCATGGTCAATCACGAAGGAAGGCATGAAGAGTGTTGCTGCCGGTGTCAATCCAATGGGAATCAAGAGAGGAATCGACAAGGCTGTCCAGGATGCTGTCGAGTGCATCAAGAAGGAAGCCAAGATGATTCAGGACAAGGAGGAGATCGCACAGGTCGCTTCCATTTCCGCAAATAATGACAGGACCATCGGTGATGAGATCGCGAATGCGATGGATAAGGTCGGCAAGGACGGAGTCATCACCGTTGAGGAGTCAAAGACAATCGAGACAACTGTCGACTTCGTTGAGGGTATGCAGTTCGACCGTGGTTATCTCTCAGCATATTTCTGCAACAACAGAGACACGATGACTGCTGTTCTCGATAACCCCTACATCCTCATCTACGACAAGAAGATTTCCTCAATGAAGGATCTTCTCCCGCTTCTTGAGAAGGTCGCACAGTCAGGCAAGCCGCTTCTCATCATCGCAGAGGATGTTGACGGGGAGGCTCTTGCAACACTCGTTCTCAACGCAGTCCGCGGAACTCTCAGCGTCGTAGCTGTCAAAGCTCCGGGCTTTGGTGACAGACGCAAGGCAATGCTTGAGGATATCGCAATTCTCACAGGCGGTCAGGTCATCACCGAAGAGCTTGGAATGAAGCTTGAGAATGCTGACATCTCCATGCTCGGCAGGGCAAAGAACGTCAAGGTGGAGAAAGAGAACACCACGATCATCAGCGGAGCCGGTTCTGCTGACGCAATCCGCGACAGAATCGCCCAGATCAAGATGCAGATCGAGGACTGCACTTCCGACTACGACAGAGAGAAGCTCCAGGAGAGACTTGCAAAGCTCGCTGGCGGTGTCGCTGTAGTCAACGTAGGGGCTGCGACAGAGGTTGAGCTCAAGGAGAAGAAGCACAGAGTCGAGGATGCTCTCTCCGCAACACGCGCTGCTATCGAGGAAGGCGTAATTCCTGGTGGTGGAGTAGCTCTTGTACAGGCTGTGAAGGTTCTTGCTGCAAATGATCTCTCGAAGCTCTCTGAGGAGGAGAAGGTCGGATACAGAATCGTCATCCGTGCTCTTGAGGAGCCTATCAGACAGATCGCAGAGAATGCAGGTGTTGATGGATCAATCATCGCTGACAGATGCAAGAACGAGAAGGCTGGTGTCGGTTTTGATGCAAATGCCATGAAGTGGGTCAACATGGTTGAGAGCGGAATCATCGATCCTGTGAAGGTTACAAGATCCGCACTTCAGAATGCGGCATCAATCGCATCTCTCATCCTTACAACAGAGTGTGCTGTGACAGACATTCCGGCTCCAGAGCCACCAGCTCCGGCAAATCCAGGAATGGGAATGTAACAGTAACAGCTGAATAAGCTGACAATGGCGGCAGAGCTTAACGGCCCTGCCGTTTTTTCATTCAGATACACAATCCTAGATTTTTAAAACCCGAAAAACTACACAATCCTAGATTTTACACCCTCCCCGGATTTTGCAGGAGGTCTGGTCTTTTCGATCTGGCTGCAGTTGCTGATGATAAACAACCACGCTCCGGGATCAGCCTTTCATGCGTCTTATACGTCTCAGCTTCATCTCCGAACGGAACTTGAATGGAGTGGTGCCGAAGAACTGGGAGAATACTCTTGAGAAGTGCTCCTG
>CALXON010000006.1 GCA_944389985.1 uncultured Spirochaetaceae bacterium
CCGGACAGTGTCGAATATCTGAAGTATCCCAAGATTCTCAAGGCATGCCCTCACGAGACTCTCGCCCTTGAATGTGGCCACACCAAGCAGGTATCCTCTCTCATGCAGGGTCTCAAGGAGTCCTTTCATTCCGGGATACAGCTCCATCATGTACATTCCACGAGCGGCATACTCCTTCCTGTAGATCCTCACCGCATCATCAAGGAGTGACTCATCGAGACCGAACGCGATGGAGAAGCATGAACGGAGAGGTGGCCCGACAAAACGCCTCAGCTCCTCGTCAGAATACTCCCTCCTTATGCCCAGAGTACGGACCGTATGCAGGGCCGTGTGGAATATACCTGCGGATGAGTCAGCAAGCGTGCCATCGAAATCGAAGAGCACAGCCTTAGCCATTGATGCACTCCATCATAGCCTCATGGGCACATGCAGATGATGCGGCTATCTCTATCCACGAGTCATCCTCCGCAAGGAGCGTCACCTTCCCTCCTGCCTCCCTGACAATGATCATTCCTGCAGCGCAGTCATAGATATGCAGACCAAGCTCATAGTACATGCTGACGCGGCCCGATGCCACATAGCACAGTGATATTGCTGCAGAGCCGAGCGATCTCATATCCGAGACGGTATAGTAGAACCTCTCCATCCTCTCCATGTACTCATGAAGGAGATGGTGGTGTCTGTGAGGTGGTACAAGTATGGCAAGTGTCTCACCAAGGGGTGTGGTCTCATCGGTATGGATTCTCCTGCCATTGAGGAAAGCACCCTCTCCTCTGAATGCATGGAACTCCTCATCCTGTCTGGGAACCATCACTATGCCGAATGCGATGCCATCCTCATCCTCGAACGCCACGGAGATCGTGTAATCAGGGAAGGATGCCATGAAGTCGACAGTACCGTCGATGGGATCTATTATCCAGCGGCTGCTTCCTTCACCGCTCTCTCCCGACTCCTCTCCAAGGAAGGAATCCTCTGGAAATGAACGTGAAAGCGATGAGATCAGAAGACGCTCACACTCCCTGTCTGCTGCGGTGACGTAATCATTCTCGGCCTTGGCCGTTATCGAAGAACGGAGATTCTCATGCGAGAGCAGGAAGAGGGATGCCTCCCTGACTGCCTTTCTCGCCTTCTCATACCGTTCATGAAGGGCAGCTCTGTCCATCATCTGCCCCTCTGTATGAGCTGCTCTCCGATGATCGTGCAGATCTTCCAGTTCGACGGAGAGAACGATGATGGAGTGATGACTGTCTCCTCAGCCTCCTCAAGCTCATATGCAGTGTCTATGACAAGGATGAGCGCATTCCACTCCGTCTTGTGCTTGGAGTACATGACCGCACCTGCATTGTTCAGGAGTTCTTCCTTCCTCAGCTCATCACGGACGGCATTCGGGGACGCAAGGATGACAGAGATCGAATAATCGAAGACCGAGAACATCTTGTCCTTGCCATCTGCCTGCTGCTTCTCCCAGCTGGTCCTGATCACACGGGAAAGGTATTCAAGCATCTCCCTGTCCGCTGCACGGAGGAAGTTCATGAAAGCGCTGTCAGGCTCAAGACGGGATGCGATGTCGGCAAGTATTCCGTCAAGCTCCAGAGTCTCCTCCGTCTCTTCCTCATCATCCTCTTCAGGGACGACAGGTGCATCCGCTGTGCCGGACATCACGAAAAGCGATCCGCCGTCCTCTGTCTCGACCTTACGGACGATTCCTTTATCGACAAGGGTCTCCGCGCTCTCGGAAACCGGTTCCTCCTTCTCACATACAGGAACCTCATACGGCTTTTCCTCAAAAGAGAGAGGAAGCTGGATCTCAAACTCATCCCTGACAACTGTTTCAGGAATGATGACAACATTAGGCTCCGGAGCGCTGTACTCCTTCTCGACGAACTCTGACGGAAGGACTGTATCAAAAGACTCGATACCAGTGGTGTCAGGAATATCGGTTTCTGTATGCTCCTCTTCCTCCGGCTCCACATCATTCTTCAGAGGATCATCGGCCTCATCCTCCTCGCTCGCCTTCTCAAGGACAGGCTCCTGGATCTTCTCCTCACCCGTCTCTGCAAAGCGTGCAGCCTCATCCTCAGTGCTGATGTATGAACGCTCCTCGTCCTCAGCATCCAGTTCGGATACAGTCTCGCTCAGAAGCTCATCAAGGAATGAGAGCTGGTCTGGATCATCCTGCACAGGCTGGGGCTTCTCATACTCATCTTCCTTCTCGGCCTCATCGTACAGAGGCTCATCCTCCGGCTCGGGTTCAGGATCCGGATCATCATAGTAAAGCTGATCATCGTAGATGTAGTCGTCATCATCGAGCTCCTTCTCATACTCATCAGCCTCTCTCTCCATCTTCTGATCCTTCTCTATGATATCCGGAGTGAGCTCATACTTGTCCTGCAGTGCTCTGATCTCCTCAGATCTTCCGGAAACCGTATAGTCGGGAATGTCCTCTTCCAGACTCTTCTCCTTCTCCTCCAGTTCCCTCTCCTTCTCGTCATCATCCTGCGTATCGTACTCATACTCATCGGAAACAGGATCATCGATGGTCTCATCAGCTTCCTGGGAGTAATCGATATAGTCCTCGTCAGCCTCCTCAAGGAGTTCTGACACTGCATCGGTCTCTCCAAGGTCGAGCTTTCCGAAGATCGTCCTCAGAAGCTCCGACCTCAGCTCCTTGTCCCTTGCGGCCCTGAAAAGCTGGTAGACAGAGGTGGAGAAGACATTGTCATCAAGCTGCTTCAGCTCGGAAAATCCGTCCGGATCGATGAAGAGAAGCCTGTGGCCGGGCATCGGCTTCACGTTCGCATCCTCCCGGCGTCTTATAAGACGGGCTGCGTAGAACTCCGGTGACTGATATGCGTTCACCTCGGTAAGCGAGGAGATTACACGAATATCTATCTTGTTTCCATCAAAGGAATAGACTTCAGGAACGCCTGTCTTTGAGAAGATCAGGGAGCAGACGTTGTAGGCAGCTTCGGTATCTGTCAGATAGAGCGATGCGTTCTCCGCAAGGATCCTCTCTCCATAGAAGAGGATATGTCCTGACACGAATGAGAAATACATCCCGCCGAAGCGGATGAACGGGAAGACTGTCGAAGGCCATGTTCCCTTCGTGAGGAAGTTCTCCATGTCGAGAGTGCCCGGATAAACTGAAAGTGTCTCATAGGCCTTCTCAGGAAGATCAGAGACGAACTCGGGACGGAAAAGGTCGAAGTCATCGCGCTGTCCTGCAAGCCGTGAGACACGGCCCTCCCATCCTTCCTCATGAACTATGATGTCCCTGAGCTCATCCTCACTCTTCTCCGCATAGCGCCCGTCACTTCTCTTCTGAGCCATCAGAAGCATCATCTCGGCTTTGTATACGGATATGTCCTCAGTAAGTCTGTCGATGCCCTCGACTCCCTGTCTGGAAACCTTGTACAGCTCCTCGGCAAGCTTCTCAGGATTCACTCCGAAAAGCTCCATGCACTTCGCAGGATCGGAGGCCATTGAGCCATACCAGAGGTAGATTGAGCGGTTGATGCTGTCAGAGGACTCTGCAGGAGGAAAGAGCTGCTCTGCGATCGTATCCCTGTAGGACTCCGCATCCTCCTCCATGATCTTGCCGCTTCTGACCACATAGACCGTGTATGCGTCGATGAAGCGGATCATGCGCCTCACGACATCCTCGACAAGCGACACTATGCGGTTCCAGTCTTTCTGCTTTATCGCCCTGTTCGATGATATACCGGATGAGACATCGTATACGGTGCACTGCACGACCGACTGCAGGAGCACTGGCAGAAGATGGGCCACAAGCTGGGCCTCAGGATCTTTTGCACGGCTTCTCGCCATCCTCCTCTCTTCCCATGCCGCCATCTTGAGCACTTCAAGCGGATGATAAGGCTTCATGCACCTGGCTATATTCCCGATGTCCAGGGAAATATAGTTCCTGGCCTCATCCATATTCCTACTGGCTTTCTCCTTCGACATGGACGAAAGAGCTGAAAGATCTGCAAACAATGCCACGCTTCTCTCCTACCAACCTGGGATTATATATTATTGCACTGAATCACGGAACCCTGAGGGGACAAAAGAAAGATGCGGTCTGGCCGCATCTCAACGTACACCCATGACCTGGGTACGGTATGCCTTGAGTCCTTCCTCAAGACACTTCGCCGCCATCACGAGCTCATCCTCATTCAGGACATATGCGAATCTTGCCTGACGCCTGCCCAGTCCCTTCGTGACATAGAAGTCCTCCGCAGGGGCGAACATTACAGTACAGCCGTTGTATGAGAAATCACGGAGCATGAAGAGCGCGAACTTCTCGGCATCATCGACAGGAAGGTCCGCGACGAAGTAGAAAGCTCCTTTCGGGAGGCTGCATCTGACTCCTGGAATCCTCTGCATGTGCTTTATGAGAGTGTTCCTACGTCTCTCGTACTCTGCCCTGACATGCTCCACATACTCCTCGGGGGCCGTGAGAGCCGCAGCTGCCGCGACCTGCTCTACAGCTGGAGGACAGAGCCTTGCCTGCGCCAGTTTCAGCGCGGACTGTATGACCTCATGGTTGAGTGTGACTATCGCTCCGATCCTCGCTCCGCACATCGAGAAACGCTTGGAGAAGGAGTCAATGCAGATCACCCTGTCCTGATACTCCGGAAATGAGAGGACTGAGGTGAATGACTTGCCGTCATAGCAGAACTCCCTGTATACCTCATCGACCACAAGGAAGATATCATGCTTCCTGCACAGTTCCAGAAGGTTCCTCAGTTCCTCGGGCGTGTATACATGTCCGGTAGGATTGTTCGGGGAGCAGAGCATGATGCCCATTGTCTTCTTGTTTATCTTCTTCTCGAACTCGTCGATGGAAGGAAGGACGAAGTTGTCATCTGAAGATGAGGAGACAGGACGGAGTGTGACCATCGCCATGTTCGCGAATGTCGCGACATTCGTGTAGTACGGCTCCGGGATGATGAACTCATCATAGGGATCGCAGAGTGTCGTGAACACGAACTGGATGGCCTCGGATCCGCCGGTTGTGATCAGAATGTCATCGGCAGAGACCGAGATGCCGTACTTCCTGTAGTAGGAAACAAGTCCCCTTCTCAGCTCAAGCTCTCCCTCGGAGATTCCATACTCGATGATATCCTTATCAAAGCTCTGTATGGCCTTTATCGCCTCAGGCGGTGTCTTGATGTCTGGCTGTCCGATATTGAGATGAATGACATGGATACCCTTGTTCTTCGCATCGCGTGCGTAGGGTACGAGTCTTCTGATCGGGGAACACTGGAATCCCGATATCCTGTTCGACATCTGCATGCTGCACCTCTCAGTCCGTCAGGGCAGCGTTGTCCGCCAGAAGCGGTGCATCGGGATTGGCCTGGGATGTGTCGATGAGCTTCTGGATGAACTTCCTGTTGTCCAGAAGCGGAGATATCGAGCGGCCATGGTGGAGACGTGAGATGACGCGTGCGAAAAGCTCCGTGACATCCGCCTGGACGAACCACTCCTTCTCCAATAGTCCCTTTCCCTGATAGACGGCATTCGTTCCGATGATCCTCCAGAACACGCCCTCACGATATGCTGCGTCAAAGTTCTCGATGGCATTTCCGTTGAAGAACGGAAGGGAGACCATGCAGATGATCTTCTTGGCACCCCTGTTCATGAGTTCCCTCATCGCAATGATCATCGTTCCGCCCGTCGCAATCATGTCATCTGCCATCAGGACAGTCTTGCCCTTGACATCACCGAGAAGATTGATCGACTTGATGTTCGAGTTCTTCGCATCCTTCGAGACGACAGAGTAGTCACGCTCCTTGTAGAGCATCGCAAGCGGTCTGTGGAGGCCCTGTGCGTAGAACTTGTTTCTCGAGACCGCGCCTGTATCAGGAGATACGACGACAAGATCCGGATCCGAGAAGTCTATGAGCTTTCTCAGAGCGATGAGCGTCTGATAGGATCCGTGAAGGTTCTCAAGATGACATGTGGTGAACGCGTTCTCTATCTCTCTGGAGTGTATGTCGAGTGTGATGATGCGCTCCACTCCGAGTGATTCGCAGAAATGCGCGAACATCGATGCTGTGAGAGCCTCACGTCCTGCTTTCTTGTGCTGTCTCGCATACGGATATGTGGGCAGTACGAGAGTGACGGAAAGAGCTCCCGCGAGCTTGACCGCGTTGATGGTCGTGAAGAGGAACATGAGATGATCATTCACGGACATCGGCTGCGGCTCATCAAGGCCCGCCACCTTTATCGGTGCGCTGTTGGAGACATCGTGGATGATATACACATTCAATCCTCTGACAGGATCTATGAGCTCCGCCTTCTCCTCCCCGTTCGCGAACCGGGTATACTTCACATTGATGGTGAGATCCGGGCAGTGGAAAGCCGTGGGAAGCTTACCTGCAGGTATCTTGCGGCTGTCCAGATCATCGACAAGCGTGACGAACTTCAGAAGCTCTTCCGGAGTCATGTCATGGCGCTTTGTCAGTGCCTCAGAGATCTTCTCATAGCGGTCGATATAAAGCCTTCTCAGGTGCTTTACGACCTTACCGGTGAAATACTCAGATCCCGGGCCAGCAATGACACCGAGCTTATGGGGTTTGATGATGCTCATGGCTAAACTCTATTGCATAAGATGCAATTGTTCAAGTCTGATTAACATGGAATGAACGGGTGAATAATATAATATTATATGAATAACTTCTTTATTTAAAAGAAATTGCCCATGCATAAGGCATGGGCTGACTTATTCATTCATCCACCTCGTCGTCATACTTCCTGATCTCGGTGTTCCTGAGCCAGAAAGCATCGGCGCCCTCCCGCTTCTTCGTGGACATGAAAGTATCATAGCCATAGGGCTTTGGAGCGTTCCTCCTCCGTCCTTCTCCGCCCTCTCCCTGTCTGTAGGGGCGTCTCTCACCTCCATCCCTGTCTCTGAAGCTCCTGTAGGTGCGTCCTGTATCATTGTCCCAGTCACGTCTTCCGTCACCCCTTCCGGACCGCTTCCTGTCCTCATAGTCACGGTCCCTGCCGTATCCGCCCTCACTTCTTCCGGGGAAATCACGGCGCTGTCTGTAGCTGTCCCTGTCCCCATAGCGTCCACGGTCATAACCACGGTCGCGGTCACGGTCATCGTATGACCTGTATCCGCCATAACGCCTTTCATCATCATATGATCTTCTCGGACGGTAATCGTCATCGCGTCTCTCATCGTAGCGGGAGGAGCGGAAGTCATCCCTTCCCTGATAGCGGTCTCTTCTCTCCCCGCGCTCGTATCCACGGTCCCTGCCGTAGGATGATCCGTCGCGTCTCTCACGCCATGAGGATCTTCTCTCCTCTCTCTGTCCTGCTGGTCTTTCCCTTCTCTCTCTCTTTCCGGCCGCGTCCCTCGGGCCTCTCTCTTTCTTCACTTCGTCCATTTTCCTGTCTTTCCTGCTCTCCGCCGATCTGATCCTGTCCATATCGGCAACCTTCTTCAATATCCACACCCTGAGCC
>CALXON010000007.1 GCA_944389985.1 uncultured Spirochaetaceae bacterium
TCATACAGAAGCGCAATGGAGGCTCTGAACTATACCCATATCTATCCTGAGCAGCATATCATATCGATAAGCGACGTCGAAAGCGTCAATAGCGCAAAGGATGAGAAAACAAGGAGTGATCTGAAGACGGAGCTTGTAATGGCTCTGAAATTCGGTACGGCGGAAGAGACAGAGGAGAAAATCCATGATTTCTTCACGGGACTCGCCGAGACTGCGGATATCCAGAATACAGTGCTCTCAATACTCTCGATAATCTCTGAGATCTGTACATCATATGGAAGGAATATAGCGTTGCTTCTTGAGGGAGAGGACCTCTTTCTTGAGCTCTCGCATGCAAACACATCCGCAAGAGCAGAAGAGCTGGCAAAGCGACTAGCGGTATCTGCCAATGAAATGGCATCCGGAGTAAGAGAGAACTCCCATATACAGTTCGTGGAGAATGCCAAGAAAATCATAAAGGAACGCTATTCAGACTCGTCGTTCGGACTTGACCAGGTCGCAGATGAGATTTCCGTATCACCGGCATATTTCTCGACGACATTCAAGAAGGAGACGGGGCTGTCATTTGTGCAGTATCTTACGAACATCAGGCTGGAGAAGGCAAAGGAACTGCTGAAGAATACAGACAAGAAGACATATGAGATTGCAGAGGCAATAGGGTTCTCTGAACCCAATTACTTCTCGTTCACATTCAAGAAGAACATAGGTATGTCACCTTCGCAGTTCAGAGCAGGAAACAGGCAATGAAGATGCGGGCAATATCCATCAGAACAACCATTTCCCTGCTGATGGCGCTGATGCTTACAATACTGATCCTGGTTGTGAGCATCACTGTGAATGCATTCCTTACAAATGCAGTGACCGGAATAATGGTACGCAGTACTACAGAGGTCATAACCCAGATAAACAACAACGCTGAGACATACATAGATGGAATCACAGGCATAGCCGCATACGCCCGAAATCTGGCACGCGACACATCGGCTCTGAATGCAGAAGCTATAACAGAAAGGCTTAAGGCAATAGTCTCATCCAGAAATGACATTGTCCGCATCGATGCCTTCGATCTGGAGGGAAATCCCCTGCTGACCACAGCCCCTTCAATCGCTCCGGCGTCAAGGGACGAGCTCTGGTTCTCAAGAGCGGTGAAAGGCGAAGGTGATTTCTTCTTCACGGGCCCAAGGCTCCAGACCCTTCCTTCAGGCCAGACCGGCCTCGTGATAACATTCTCCCAGCTCATCAGCTACGGTGATATGAACAGGGCAACAAGCTCCGCAGTGCTCTCCATAGACCTGAATTTCAATTCCATAAGAGAACTATCGGAAGATGCCAATCTAGCAGCCTCGGGCTACATTTACTTCATCTCCAATGATGGCGAGATAATTTACCATCCGAATCAGCGAGAAATCGACAACGGGGAATTCCAAGAGGATCTTGAAGGTGTCGCAGACCATGTATACGGTACTTATATCTCACAGTTCGCAGGGCATGAGCGCCTTACAGTCATACAGACAGTAAACCAGACAAGATGGAGAATTGTCGGAGTCGCCATGATGGATGAGATTATGGATGATCTCGGTTCCTTCCAGACAGCGCTCCTATTCATTTCCGCTGTGATGATCATTATCTCCATAATAGCGACAACAATAATATCAAAGCACATCACGAGACCGCTCAGGAGACTGGAAAGCGAGATGCGGAAAGTAGAAACGGGAGATTTTGAGGTATCTCTCCCTCAGAGCCACTCCATAGAAGTCGAATCATTATCATCATCATTCAGGATCATGGTCGCCAGAATAAAGGTTCTCATGAAGAGGATAAAAGCGACAGAGGAGATAAAGAGGCAGAGAGAACTTGATGCCCTTCAGGCAAAGATCAATCCTCACTTCCTATACAACACGCTCGATAGCGTCATATGGATGGCAGAGACCGGAGACAATCATGGAGTTGTGAAGATGGTATCAGCCCTCGCTCGTCTATTCAGGATATCAATAGCGAAAGGGCATGATGTCATCACATTATCGGAGGAGCTGTCCCATGTGCAGAATTATCTTGATATCCAGTCAATGAGATACAAGGATAAGTTCACTTATTCTATAACCATCCCCCGAGAGCTTGAAAACGCACCGACGATAAAGCTCATAGTCCAGCCCATCGTTGAAAATTCGATTTACCACGGCATAAAGTACCTCCAGGAAGAAGGACGGATTGAGATAAAAGCCGAGGCGGTGGACGATGGGATAAAGATAATCATCTCCGACAACGGTGTGGGAATGAAAAGCGAGACTGCTGCGACAATTCTGAATCCAGATCAGGAGAATACGGCATCATCAGGCAATGGTATCGGGCTGAGGAATATCGACGAGCGGATCAAACTATCATATGGTGAAAAATACGGGCTCTCAATCTGGTCGGAGCCCGATGAAGGAACTACGGTGACGATACTGATTCCGCATCTGCCACCGATAGAGCCTATAATGGTTAAGACCTAAACGTCAGGCCTTGAAATCATTGCTTATGTCGATATTCTCTCCAGAGAGTCCTACATAGGCGCCCTGCTTAGCCTCAGCTGTATCAGGATGCGCGATAAGCCACTTATTGCGCGCCCAGAGATACTGATCTTCCGGAATCCTGTTCTCAATCACAGGCTTGTCGGTATTCGTTCCTTTAGGCAGTGCTACGATGACGCGGAAATGTCCGCAAGGAGCATAGTGGAGCGTTGTCTCGTATACGAGCACAGGAACACCTGCTGGAACCCTGAAGGCCTTAACATTGGCGGTATCAAGCTTTCCTCCGACAATCTCATCAATTTTTGCAAGAAGCAGCACGAATGATGAAGATGACACATTCACCTCGCTGCCACGATGCCATTCAAGGCAGTTCAGCTTATAGTTGGTTCCATTGCAGTAGCCAATCTCGACAGGCATACCACCATAGACATGATCGCTTATGACGCTATATACAGACAGCTTCTCAAGCTCAGGAACAGATGGGACATAGACAGTTCCATCATCAGGACACGGCGACTCTGTATCAAGGACCTGAA
>CALXON010000008.1 GCA_944389985.1 uncultured Spirochaetaceae bacterium
CATTGAATGTCGATGCGACCTCAGCCTCGAATATCGAGTAGCTGTAGCACATGAACGGATTGCTCTTGGCAGAGTACCATGTGTGCATCGAGTGTCCGCCTTCATGGATCAGAGTGAAGACCGAGTCGAGGACCTGGGGCTCGAAGTTCGTGAGTATGTAGGGATTACCCGTATAGCCTCCTGCGGAGAATGCTCCGCTTCTCTTTCCCCTGTTCTCGTATCTGTCAACCCATCTGTCCTCCGTAAGACCTCTGATGAGTACCGATCTGTACTCGTCTCCAAGGGGCTTCACTGCCTCTCCTATGATCGCTACAGCCTCATCATAGCTGTGCTCTGATCTCACTTTCCCGACCATCGGGACATAGACATCCCAGTGCTTCAGTTTCTCCTTTCCAAGGGATGCGGCCTTCACCTCATAGTACTCGTGAAGTACGGGGAACGCCTCGTGGACCGCGCTGATGAGTGATGTGTAGACCTTTGTCGGGATATTGTCAGGAAAGAGCGCCCTCTCCAGCGATGATCTGAAGTGCCTTGCACGGGATGAGAAGATATCCTCATTCACCGATGCGGTATAGAGGTCGGCTATCGTGTTCTTGTGATCATCATAGGCCTTGTAGTAGCTCCTGTATGCTTCCTCCCTCACGGCCCCGTCAGGATCCTTCAGGAACTTCGAGTATGTAGCATGTGTCAGTTTCTCACCTCTGACGGTACCGAAGTCCAGCTCTATGTTGTTGAGATCCATGAAGGCCTTCTCCGCAGATCCGGCGACAGGAGAGTAGAGTGAGAGGAGCTTCTCCTCGTTCTCTGAAAGCACATGCTCCTTCTCCCTGAGATTCCTTTTAAGCCAGATCCGGAATTCCCTGTACCTCGGCTCCTTCATCCACTCACTGATCTTTCCGCTGTCGACCGCGAGAAGCTCAGGGGAGAAGTATGCGATCTCCTCAGAGAATGCCGCAGCCGCGTTCTGATACATCATGTAGCGGCGCTGCACATCACTGTCAGAGCTGTCTGCCTCATATGATAGGAATGCCCAGCTTCCGATCCTCTCAGCCTCCATCTCTGTGTCACGGAGATAGCAGAGTGCCTGATAAAGATCATCAGAGCTTCTGCCAAGCCTTCCTTTGAAGTCCTTTGCCCTTGAGAATGCCTTCATGAGCTTCTTCAGATCCCTCTCCCAGGACGTTCCGTCTTTTGAAAGCGCTGAGAGATCCCATGTATCCTCTATTCTCTGTTCCTTTCTCTCGATCATCTCTCCATCTCCTTGTCCAGAAGCAGTTTCATGAGTCTTGCGGCCCTGCCTCTGTGTGAGTATCTGTCCTTCTCTCCCTCAGGAAGCTCTGCAGCGATCATTCCGGCCTCATCAATGAAGAATACCGGATCATATCCGAATCCGGCAGTCCCTGACGGGGACAGGGCGATCGAACCGTCACAGGTCTCCTGTATGATGTAGCGTCTGTCATCGCTGAGTATGAGGCAGAGAGCTGTCACGAAGTGAGCCTTCCTGTCAGTAATACCCTTCATGTTCTTCAGAAGAAGCATGTACTTCTCCTCTGCGGAGAGCTTCCTCCCGGCCTCATCCTCTCCGTACCTTGCTGTATGCACTCCGGGCTTTCCTCCGAGAGCGTCAACAGAGAGGCCTGAGTCATCTGCAAGGACAGGAGCGTGAACAATGCTGTACAGTGCCTCCGCCTTTATGACAGCGTTGCTGATATAATCAGAGCCCGTCTCCTCTGGATCGAACTCTATGCCCTCATCTTTCGGGAGCACGAGATCGTAGCCTCCGAGGAGTCTCGACATCTCCTTTCTCTTATGATCGTTTCCTGATGCGAAGTAAAGTTTCATAAAAGAAATATAGTCAGAAAATGACTCTCATGCCATAGCCCTCTGCTGTAAGTCACCTCAGACCGGAGTGGCTGACATCCCTCAGCAGTTCCCTCATCCTGCTTATGTCATTGGAGACCGTGGATCGGGGCATACCCATGAGAGATGCGATCTGATGCTGTGACAGTCCCCGTTTTGCATACCTCAGGAGCTCAAGACGCCTGTTGTAGATCCTCGATGCCCTCTCTGAAGCCTTCATCAGATCCTTCATCCTGCTCTCGTCGGTCTCCTTCGCAATCGCCTGTCTGAGTCGCGCTATCGCTTTCCAGTATCTTGCCGCTATGTTCTCCGCATTCTCTATCGACTCTTCCTTGTCCGCGAGCTTCGAGCGCCTGAGCTCATAGAAGCGTGAGATGATGCTTCCGTCGACTCTCAGCACCCTCGAAACCCCTGCCATGAATGATGCGTCCTCGACCTGTGGAAGATTCAGAAGGTACTCCAGGAACCTCCGTCTCTCGATCGGCTGTGTGAGGATATTGCCGAGCACTGACTCAGGATCCGTTCCCTTCGTCGTCTTTGTCCGCGCTTTTGTTATGTGCCTTATGATCCCGACAAGATCCATCATCGATGCATCCGCTACATTGGAAGCTGAGTACGGGGCAGGGGACTCACCTGTGAAGGATGAGCTGTATGAGGAGGGATCAGAGGCTATGAGAGCCATCTCCGTCTGTTCCTTCCTCTCCTTCTTCCTCATGTAGCGCATGCATCTGTATCTGCATATCTGTGTCAGATACGCTATGTAGGACGTTCCCGAGATGGAGAACGATCCTATGATCCTGTCGATGTCCCTTATCACATCGAGATAGAAACCTGAGAGATCTTCCTCCTTTATGTAGAGATTTCTCTGCGGTATGAGGTAGAGCAGTATACCCGTCCTCTCCCTTATGAATGTCTCAAGTTCCGTAAGTTCCGCATCACTCCTTTCCACCCCGTTCCTCTCATGCCTGTTGTATTCAAGGACTTTCTCTCCTATCAGCCGGTCTGCCTCGGCCGTGAAATACCGGTTCATATAACCTCCTCTGTGTGAAATGAATCATGCAGGATGCATGCCAAGAAACAGAGAATGCTCCTGCGGCGGTAAAGGCAGGAGCATCCTGATGTTTTACGAGGTTACAACTGTGTAATTATTCCCGGATCAGTGGCTCAAGCACGCTGAGTATTGTCTCTCTGGCTTTATCCATGGATCCTTCCACGGTGGCGCCGGCTGCATGCATGTGACCGCCTCCGCCTATCGAGGCAGCGGCCTTTCCGACATCGACTCCGGATTTGTGCTTTGACCTCAGACCGATCTCAACAGTGCCTTCCTTGTCCTTGAGAAGGGCGACTCCGAGTATTCCCTCTGTCTCCAGAAGGGATGCGTACACACCGTCACTGAGCTTTCCGTCCTTCATGTCGGCACTCTGGTATGCAAGGAGAAAGCGGCCTCCGAGAACAGGCTCGGCACTCTCTATGACCTTAGCCATGTCCTTTATGTCAGAAAGCTTTCTTCCATCATGGAGCTCATCATACACATCATACGGAGAGACTCCTGCACGGCAGAATGATGCGGCTGCCTCCAGCGCATCGGGAGCTGTCTCAGAGCTCAGGAAGTGGTAGAAACCTGAGTCTGTTGCGAAGCCGAGGTAGAGATAGCGTGCGATTTCCTCGTCAAGGTCTATTCCCAGGGCCTTCCTGACTTCATTGATGCAGAGAGTGGTGGAGGGGGATTTCGGAACTATGTAGCTCATCCCTTCCTTTGTGAACGGAACTCCTGATGAGTGATGATCTATCACGATCCTCTCAAGATTCTCAATCTTCCTGAATGCCTCTCCGGGTCTGTCCGGAGTGGAGCAGTCGAGGACTATCACAAGAGGGGAGGATGAGAGGAAATCGTCATCGGCTTCCTTCCTGAAAAGACACTCGAATCCTCTTATGTCACTTCTCAGAAATGGTCCGTCATTGAGGAGCATGGTCCTCTTTCCCATCCTCTCTAGGATGGCGGCCATTGCGAGCGAGGATGCGATTGCATCCCCGTCCGGATTCTTATGTGCGAGTATAACGGCTCCCGATGCGTTCCTGATGGCATCGAGAAGCCTTTCATCACATGGCGGAAATATACTTCCCATCGTCCCTGATCACCTTAGGTTCCGTTCTGTTTATGACATTGTCCTTGTCGACTACGACTTCCCTGACTCCAGTCATGGAAGGAATCTCGTAGCTGATGCCGAGCATGAGGTTCTCGACGATCGCCCTGAGACCTCTCGCGCCCGTCTTCTGCTCATATGACTGCTTGGCAATCTGATCAAGAGCCTCGGGAGTGAATGTCAGTTTGATGCCGTCAAGCTGGTACGATGTCTCATACTGTCTGATGATCGAGTTCTTAGGCTCGACGAGGATCCTTCTCAGATCATCCTGCTTGAGGTTGTTGAGTGATACATGCACCGGCAGTCTTCCGATGAACTCAGGAATGAGACCGAACTTGATGAGATCATCGGGCAGGAGCTCCTTATAAAGCTCATCAAGATCCTTGTCCTCCCTGTCCTTTATGTCAGCACCGAAACCCATCTGTGATGATGCGACACGGCTTTCGATGACCTTGTCCAGACCAACGAAAGCTCCTCCGCAGATGAAGAGGATGTTGGATGTGTTTATCTTCAGCATCTCCTGATTCGGGTGCTTCCTTCCTCCCTGAGGCGGAACGGATGCGTTTGTTCCCTCAATGATCTTCAGAAGTGCCTGCTGTACACCCTCACCGGAGACATCACGGGTGATGGAGACGTTCTCTCCCTTCTTCGCGATCTTGTCGATCTCGTCGATGAAGATGATGCCGTGCTCGGCTCTGGGGATATCGAAATCAGCAGCCTCGATGAGCTTCAGGAGGATGTTCTCCACATCCTCACCGACATATCCAGCCTCGGTGAGTGTCGTTGCGTCCGCTATTGCGAACGGTACATCGAGCTTCTTCGCAAGAGTTCTCGCAAGAAGTGTCTTTCCAGTTCCTGTCGGTCCGATGAGGAGGATGTTTGACTTGTCGATCTCAACACCTGACTCGGCGATTCTGGCTGCGTACTTGACTCTCTTGTAATGGTTGTATACGGCAACGGAGAGGACACGCTTGGCATCCTCCTGTCCGATGACATACTGATCGAGATACTCCTTCAGCTCCTGCGGAGTAGGGATCTCTCCGATCTCGGTGTTTCCGCCTGACGGTGCGTCTCCATGGCTGTGCAGTATGTCCACACATGTTGAGACACAGTTCTCGCAGATGGCCACACCCGGTCCGGCCACATAGCGGACATCGCCGTCAGCAAGCGGCCTGCCGCAGAATGAACAGTATTTAGCGTTCCTTGCCATATTACCTTCTCATTATCCTGTCTACGATTCCGTATTCAAGCGCCGCATCCGCATCCATGTAGCAGTCCCTGAGTATGTCGCTCTGGATCCTCTCCTCGCTCTGTCCGGTATGCTTCGACATGAGGCGTCTCGTGACCTCGTTGATCCTCTGGAGCTCTCTGGAACTTACGATGATGTCACTTGCCTGTCCCTCCGCACCTCCTGAGGGCTGGTGGATCATGACACGCGCATTCGGAAGGATCGATCTCTTTCCTTTCTCTCCGGATGCGAGGAGGATCGCCGCCATCGAGCAGGCCTGACCCATGCAGATCGTGGAGACGGGGCAGGAGATGTACTGCATCGTGTCATAGATGGCAAGACCTGCGGTGACACTCCCTCCCGGACTGTTTATATAGAGGCTGATATCCTTTTTCGGATTCTCGCTTTCAAGGAATATGAGCTCGGCGACGACAAGATCCGCGGATGCGTCCGTGATCTCGCCATCGACGAAGATTATCCTGTCCTTCAGAAGGCGTGAGAATATATCATACTGCCTCTCACCGGTTCCGGACTGTTCAAGAACGTACGGAACCAGTGTATTCATTCTTTCGTTCAAATCACTCTTCCTTTGCTTCCTCGGTTTCCTCTGCGCTCATCGGAGAACCGTAGATGAACTCGTTGTAGCTGAGCTTCTTTCCTTCCTTGAATGTGTTGTTCTCGAGGAGGAACGGAATGACTTTCTCGAACTGCATCTCGTCCTTGATCATGTTCCTGTAGCTTTCCTTGTCAGCATCTGGAATGTTCTTCAGACTCTCCTCGCACTTCTTGTCAAGCTCGGCCTCATCAACAGGGAAGTTCTCCTTCTTCATGATCTCGTCGAGGATGAACTGTGCCTTGAGCATGTCCTCTGTGTCCTTCCTCCAGTTCTCAAGGAGATCCTCCTTCGTCATGTTCTGGAGCTTGAGCATCTTCTCTACGAACTCAGGCTTCATGCCGCTCTGGCTTGCGAACTGTCTGTATCTCTGCTCGAGCTGTGCGTTGACCATGGAGACGGGGAGTGCGAAGTCAGTCTTCTTCGCGATCTCGCGGACAAGTGCGTCCTCCTTGACGCTCTTGAGTCTGTCAGCGACCTCCTTCTCATAGTCGGCTCTGATTCCCTTCTTGAGATCATCGACTGTCTTGTACTCGTCCTTCACATCCTCTGCGAATGCGTTGTCAACCTCAGGAAGCTCCCTTGTCTTTACCTCGTTGAGGGTGATCGTGAGCTTCACTGTCTTCCCTGCATAGCCGGGAACGTTGTCCTCTTCCTTGTAGCTCTTCTCGACAGTCTTCGTCTCACCCTTCTTCATTCCAGCAACATCGCTGTCAATGCGGTAGAAGTTGTAGCCGCTGCCGAGCGTGAACGTGAAGTCGTTCCTCACTGTCTCTGCCTTCTTCTCACCGTTATCGTCGAGCTCCGCATAGGATACCGTGACGATGTCTCCATCGGCTGCAGCACCGTCCTTTGATCTGACGATGGCGTTCCTGTCCCTCAGTTCCTCGATCTTGTCCTCGACATCCTTGTCCGTGATCTCGACTGTCGGAACCTCTACTGTAAGTCCCTTGTACTCAGGAAGCTCCACCTTCGGGTAGATGTCATAGATGACGGAGAATGTCACATCCTGATCCTTCTTGAACGGAAGGAGAGACTCCTCGTTCTGGAGCTCCGGTGTGGAGAACGGGATCGGCTTCTGGTTGTCAGGAATATCCTTGAGAGCCTCCTCAAGACCTTCCTCCATCACTTTGAATGTGCTTTCCTCTCTTATCGAATCACCGAACTTCCTCTCAAGCACGGATGCAGGAACCTTGCCCTTTCTGAATCCATCGATCTGCACTTCCTTTGCGTACTTTGCAAGCTGTGCAGCATAAGCCTTCTCAACAGAAGCAGCATCAACTGTGATAGTGAGCTCTGCTCTGGCTCCTTCCAGTTCCTTCACTTTCTTATCAGCAACCATAGTGCCCATCCTTATTTTCAATCTCTAAGATCTTTATTCCAGTTTTATGAATATACATAATTTGGAGAGAGATGTCACCTCCCAAAAGAAAGACCTCCGGTTTCCCGGAGGCCGAACATGCTTTCACGTCTTTCAGAAGCCCATCGACATATCGCCGAAGCCCGCATCGCCGGACATTCCGTCGTCTGCGGCAGCAGGGGCTTCCTCAGCAGGTGGTGCCTGCACCACGAGCTCTGAGAGGCATTCCTCTACAGGAAGACCTGCGACAAGGCCCGGGATCGAGATGAGCGTGGCGTCGTAGGGGAGAGAGAACTCCACGACAGGAAGCTCTATCTCGTTGAAGCTCCTGTCATCGTATGTGATGGAGATCGTGTGGGTCTTTCCCCTCAGCGGAATACCGCGTCTCACCCTCTGTCCGTACTCCTGTGCTCCGAGATCATCGACCTCGACCATTGCCCAGTCCTCGGCTTTATATGATGTTCCGTTTATCTCCGTCGTCCAGTTGTCGACATAGAGCGTCCTCTGCTTGCCGAAGTTGTAGAGGAAGATGGCAAGCGCGATGATCACGACTATGCATGCAAGGCGGACGAAGAACCTCAAATCGAATATCTCTTTCGCTGATTTCATGCATTTGCCTCCTGTGTCTGGCTGAGAGCGAGAGTCTGTGCTGACTCTGCCTTCTCCCTTCTTGTCCTGATCTCATAGAGAACGAGGGAGAGGGTGATGACTCCGTAGGAGACGAATACGCGGAAGAACTCTCCGATCTGCGCCTGTCCGATAAGATTCCTTCCTGCCTGAGGTGTGAGTATGAACATCAGGTGGAAGAGGATGATACCGAGGAAGACGTTCTTGATCGAAGCCTTCGATACGGATGCTCCTCCTACAAGAAGGGCAGCGATACTGAACATACCGATCTGTGAATGGTAGTTGTATGTGTTCAGCGTTCCCATGTTCGAGAGGTAGATGATCATTCCGTAGGCTGCGAAGACCGTGGAGATTATGATTGCGAGGATTCTTGTCCTCTCAACTTTGATTCCGGCCTCTCTAGCGACCTCCATGTCCTGTCCGACCGCTCTCATGTCCTGTCCGATCTTAGTCTTCCTGAACCAGATGATGATGACGCAGAGGATTGCGATGAGGATGAGGGTGAGAAGAGGAATCGTTATGCCTCCCATGCCGTTCTCATCCGTGAAGAGCTTTATCGACCAGAAGTTGTCTATGCTCTTCCTGACATTGAGAAGGTCGATGGTGTTTCTGGCACCGTATCCTCTCGGGAGGATTACCTGATTTGCATGGATTGGGATGACAGATCCCATTCCGTAGAGGACCACCAGCTGATACACACCGTTCATGAAGAACGAGATCATGTAGCTTGTGATCATCTCACGACCCTTCGCCATGTTGAGCATCTTTCCGCAGAACCAGCCGAGAAGGATGGCTATAGGGGTTGCGATGATCGCTGCGAGGAGAAGACCGGGGATGCTCACGATGTTCCATGCTGTGATGAATATGAGTCCGATCTGTCCTGCCATCGCTCCGAGTGTCATTCCGAAGTTCAGTCCCATTCCAGCCATGATAGGTATGAGGAGGGAGAGAACGAGGAAGCTGTTGCGGACGATTCTCGTGATTATCTGATCGACAAGGTACTGGCCTGAGTATCCTGCGACAGGAATACATGCGGCACAGAGTACGATGAAGATTATAGGTACGATATTGTTCACAAGGAACTTCTTAACATCTTTGCTCTTTATCTCTTTCATCTTGAAGCTCCTGTCTTTCTTGTCAGAGCATAGAGGATCATACCGTTGGAGACGATGATCCTGAGAACCTCGGACATGTCAGTGTGGATCAGGGAGTTCATGACAGACGGGGTCATGGATACGATTCCCTGATAGAGTATTGTTCCGATGATGACGTTCGTAATGGACGCCTTGTTCACCGAAGCTCCTCCGATGAGGATTGCGGATACGGCAGGCATTGCCATGTACATCGGGCCCTGATAGAGCTGGATGAAGCCGTAGCCCTGCTGGTAGCAGAGGATTCCGAGCGCTCCGAGCCATGTCGACATGATGACCGAGAGTGTTCTCTGTCTGTCGATGTTTATGCCTGAAGCCCTTGCGAACACCGCATTCGATCCTACAGCTGTCATTGCCGTTCCGGTCTTGGTGTGGAGGAATGCCCAGATGATGAATGCGAAGACCGCGAAGAAGAGGATCTCTCCGAATGAGATGGAGAGGCTTCCGAGCTTCAGGACAAGGGAATCGCGGAGGATGTGGTAGTAGAAACCGTCTGTGGCGATTGTCGTCCTCAGACCGTTACCTGTGTATCCCCAGACCATTGTAGGTGAGGAGTACGGGAGGATGAGCCACATGATCGACATGAATGCGACCGATGAGAAGCCGACATAGGTTGCGATCATCATCTCGCTTCCCTTGACCCTGTTGAGAAGCTTTCCATAACCCCATCCGAAGATGAGTGCGAACGGAGTGGAGTAGAGGATCGCGAGGATGAATGACACAGGACCTGTGATTCCTGTCTCGATCGCGAGTGTCGCTCCGAGAAGACCCGAGATGATTCCCAGAGGAAGACCGAAGTTGAGTCCGCATCCGGAATGGATCATCGGAACCATTGCCAGAACCATGATCGCGTTCTGTCCGAAACGTCCGAGAACATCGGTGATGGACGCTCCGACATTGATTCCTGCGAAAGGCGCTATCACAAAGAGCGCGAGGAGGAACAGTGTGATAATGAGACGGGGAAGTCCGAAGGCCTTGACCGCTGACATTACTTTTTCCATCACATAGCCTCCTTTCTTGATTTTCCTACCATGAGGATACCGAACTTCTCGCTCGGCTCACTTGCCGGAAGGATTCCTGACACGGCACCGTCAGTGATGATCGCGATCCTGTCACAGATCTGCCTGAGCTCCTCAAGCTCGGATGAGATCATGACGATCGTTACGCCGTTCTTTCTGTTGTACTCCCTCAGTGCCTGAAGCACCAGAGCCTTGGCTCCGATGTCGATACCGCGGGTAGGCTCGGAGACGAAGAGAAGCTTGGGCTGGAGTGCGAATGCCTTTGCAAGACAGATCTTCTGCTGGTTTCCACCTGAAAGCTCCTTCGCCTTCTGCATCGAGGATGTGCACTTTATCTGGAGCTGCTTGATGTACTTCTCAGTCACTTCCTTGATCGCAGCCTGATCACGCCACTTGATGAGTCCTCCAAGGTAGTTCTTGAGGAACTTGTTCTGTATCTGCATGGCAGGGAATGAGATATTCCATTCAAGGGACTCATCGAGAAGAAGTCCGACACCCCTTCTGTCCTCAGATACGAATGCAAGTGATGAATCGAGGCATGCACGCGGATTGTTGAGAGGGATCTCCGAGCCGTTGAGTGTGACCTTACCGCCTGCGGGGAAGAGTCCCATGATGCCGTTCGGGATTCCGAGCTTGCCCTGACCGGCAAGACCGCCGATACCGAGGATCTCTCCCTCCTTCACGTCGATGTTGACGTCGCGTACAGTCTCTCCGGGCATGTCTACCCAGAGGTTCTTCACGGACATGATTGTCTTTCCGGAGAACGTCCTGTCATCAGCGGAATGCTTTCCTGCGTCTGTGCTGACCTCACGTCCGACCATCAGCTTCGCCATCTCCTGGATTGATGTCTGGGCAGCATCAAGCTCATTGATGATGCGGCCGTCACGCATGACGATGACCTTGTTGCAGACATCGAGGATCTCCTGAAGACGGTGTGTGATGAAGATTACGGAGATGCCCTGGGAGGCGAGGTTCCTTATCGCCTTGAGAAGCATCTCAGCCTCCTTCTCAGTGAGAACGGCTGTAGGCTCATCAAGCACGAGAAGTCTGATCGCGCTCTTCGATATCTCTCTGGAGATCTCCGTGAACTGCTTGTGGCCGACAGGCATCTCCGCAACGAGCATGTCCGGATCGAGCTCGACGCCGAGCTTTGTGATCGCGGCGATTGCCTCTTTCTGCAGTTCCTTTCTATCTATCGTGTTTGCTCTGTCTCCGAATACAAGCGACAGAACACTTTTATTCTGGGGTTCGCGGTTGAGAAGGATGTTCTCTGCGGCTGTGAAGCCAGGGAGCAAAGAGAATTCCTGATGCACCATTCCGATACCGGCCTTGAGCGCATCGAGAGGTGATGTGAATTTCACCTCGTTTCCGTCTATGAGGACCTTTCCACCATAACCGCCCGTCTGATGAATGACATCCATTCCGAAGAGGATGTTCATGAGTGTGCTCTTTCCTGCGCCGTTCTCTCCGACGAGTCCCAGCACCTCTCCCTGCTTCAGTGTGAAGTTGACGTCTTTCAGTACGGGGTTTCCATTGTACTCTTTGCTGACATTCTGCATTTCCAGCAAAGGCTTTGTCATTTCGTTCATTGTCTCCCCTCTATTTTTCAAGAAGAAAGGGGAGGGAGACCCTCCCCTTAATCCCAAACTAGGACTTATTTAGTTTGTTGCGTACTCACGTCCTGTCATTGTGAAGCACCAGTCAGGAATTACGACATCTGTGTTGCCCATGTAGTATCCCGGGTCACCCATGATGTATGTATCCTGATAGACGAGGACGAAGTTGTCATATGTCTCCATTGTGGAGGCGTTGACGTAGTTGGATCCGTTCCAGTTGGCACCAGGTGTGTACTTTGTGCAGTTCTTGCTGATGTTCCTGATTGAATGGATGTTGTACTCCTCTCCAGCCATCTCTGCCTGTACAGCTTCGATTGCGAGTGAGCCGAGACCAGCTGTTGTTGTGTAGCCGTAGCTGTATGCCCATGTTCCGAAGCGTCCTGCGCCGCCCTGCTCACAGATGGCAGCCTCAACCTTTGCAAGGATTGCAGGGAAGTCGCCAGCCTCTGCTGAGAGGTCGATGCCGAGAGCTCCAGGATAGCCCATGAGCGGTGACGGGAGGTCAGCCTCTACGAAGTAGCCGCCATACTGCATGAGCTGTCTGAGAAGAGGCTCTGTATGTGCATCGTTCGTACAGAAGAATGCTGTGTTCTGACCATATCTCTCGATCCAGTTCGGAGTCTGCTCGAGGATGTACTGCTGTGCACCTGCGATACCTACGTCAGATGTCGGGTCCGGAGCTGTCTCCTGAACGAGAGTCATTCCGAGCTCCTCACATGTCCTTGTCATGATCGCAAGTCTTCTCTGCATCTTCTCCATTGAGAGGTGGCGAGGGAAGGAGATGTGTACGAATGTGTCACATCCGAGATCATGAGCTGTCTTGATCATGAGGTAGCCGCGGGCTACGAAGTCGTTCGATGTCACAACGTCAGCAGATGCCGCGATAAGATACGGCTCCTCGTGTGCCTCTCCTGCGAAGCAGAGGATGTCAGGTCTGACTTCCTTGATCTGGCGGAAAGCCTCAGCTGTTCCAGGAACTGCCTGGTTGACGATGACTGCCTTCATGAGAGGATCATCAGCCAGACCGCGGATGACGGAGATTGTTGTCTCCTGCTCTTCCATGAAGTTGTCAGGGTATGTCATGTGCTGGATGATACCGCCGTCTGCCACTGCGCCGTACTCTGCGATGAGAGCCTCAGCTCCGCGGAGATCGTCCTCGGACTGGGAAACAGTACCGGTGACCACTCCGATGTGGAAATCAGCAGCGAATACTGCCGCAGACAGGGTAACAAGTACGAGAAGAACTGCTAAAATTCTTTTCATAGAAAAACTCCCTTTGTGTATTGATTATCGTTACATTATCATTTATTCGATAATTCTTGCAAGCAGAATACAGAAAAACGCATTTATATGCAGAGTCTATTCATATGAGTGATATTATCAGGGGCGGTCTGTCCGTTTTCATGATATTCCGCTATAATTCAGAGAGGAGGAAAATATGGCATTCACGATTTACAGATGCGATGCATGCGGTGAGATGGTGATGGTTGTCGAGAAGGGAACCTGTGTCCCCCGCTGCTGCGGAAAGGAGATGACCGAGCTCAAGGCCAATACTACAGACGGAGCGAAGGAGAAGCATGTGCCCGCTCTTGAGACAAAAGATGGAAAGCTCTTTGTGAAGGTAGGATCTGTAGAGCATCCGATGACGGAGGAGCACAGCATCAGATACATTGCCGCAGAGAGAGCGGACGGTGTGGAGATAAAGTATCTCAAGCCGGGTGAGAAGCCCGAGGCCGTATTCTCTGCTGAAGGCGTGAAGGCAGTCTACGAGTACTGCAATCTTCACGGACTCTGGAAGGCAGAGCTCTGAGAGATGCTGAGGCGCGTTCCTGTCATCCTCATGATCCTGCTTCTCTCCGTCTCATGTGCAAGCACGGAGGGAGTGCAGTATACGAAGGAGGAGATAAGAGATGCTCTTGTCTCCCTCTCCGGTGACATGCTCTTCTCCGTCGATCTCGAGGACGGGATCGGGGCGGAGAGCATCATCAGCGCGCTTCCGCTGACATACTCAGCATATTCAAGATACGTCCCGCTGTATGAGGATGTGGCAATGGAGTATGCGGAGGAGATCTCACTTCTGATCTCCCCGCTTCTTCCTCTGGCTCTTCCCGTGATAGAGGAAGCCGCTTCCGAGACCGCCATGTCCGGTTCATCCAAGTACATTCATGACGACAAGGCTTTCACTGAAGGTGTCAGAGCCGCATCCTATGACGATGTCGTCAGCTGCTACAGAGAGGCGCTTTCCTCAATGGAAGATGAGCTTGAGAAGGCTTTCCAGCCTTCGAGGTCGCTCTTCATGTCAGTCCGTGCAGCCTATCTCAATCTCGCATCAGTCGGACATGCCATATACATATCCGAGCCTGAGATGATTGATTCAGATTCCGCTGCCGTGATCCTCGCCGATACGCTCTTTTCGCGTCTCGGGGACAGGGAGAGCTATCTGAAGAACACACCGCTCGGATCCTCGTCTGATTCATACTATGTGTTCTGGGGAGGCAGGTGATGGATCTCTTCTCTTCCTCAGCATCCCCGTCTGAAGAGCCCCTCGCTGCGAGGATGAGGCCCAGAAGTCTCGATGAGTACGTCGGACAGGAGCATATACTCGGCAAGGGAAGGCTCCTGAGAAGGGCCATCCAGGCTGATCAGCTTTCGTCCGTCATCTTCTATGGACCTCCTGGAACGGGAAAGACAACGCTTGCCCGTGTCATAGCGAACACGACACGGAGCCATTTCTCCACGCTCAATGCAGTTCTTTCAGGAGTCAAGGAACTCAGGGCAGAGATAGACGAGGCGAAGAACCGACGCGAACTCTATGGAATGAGGACGATTCTCTTCGTCGATGAGGTCCACAGATGGAACAAGAGTCAGCAGGACGCACTTCTTCCA
>CALXON010000009.1 GCA_944389985.1 uncultured Spirochaetaceae bacterium
ATGCACTAGGAATAAGACCGATCCCAAGAGATTTTGCAAGATCTCCGGTTTCTGTGAATCCTATTTCATTCACATAAGAAGCGATAAATTGTGCGGCTTCTTCTTTGGAGACAGATGGCTCTGTATCCGTATCCGATGGATATGTCCAGATCGGGATATACTGATTTCTACATGATGAGAAGGCAAAGCAAATAAGCAATGCGCATAGTATTAATGAAATACTCTTCTTCATTTCAACCTCCTAGGTATCTGCAATGAAGAGTACTGTATTTTTTTTTTGTTGTAAAGAATTACTAGTTTTTACCACAACTCATTGTGAAAAAAAACAATCCCGGCAGCATGACACCACCGGGATCTGAAAGCTTCATCAAAGAGAGCGCATTACTTTGCAGCTGCTTTTCTCTTCTCCTGATACTCCTTCTTGAGCTCATCGGATACGGACTGTGGAACACGGCCGTACTTTGCAACCTCCATCGTGAACTCTGCCTTACCCTGTGTGAGTGAGCGGAGAACTGTGGAGTAGCCGAACATCTCCGAGAGAGGAACTTCTGCGATGACCTGACACTGATTGTTGTCCTCAGTGGAGGATACGATCATACCTCTTCTCTGGTTGATTGATCCGAAGATATTGCCCTGGAACTCAGACGGTCCCTCGACCTCAACCTTCATGATAGGCTCGAGGATTACCGGCTTTGCCTTCTCGAATGCCTCTCTGAAAGCTCCGATAGCAGCTGTCTGGAATGCCATATCAGAGGAGTCGACAGGATGCCACTGACCATCGTTGACGCAGACACGCACGCCGATGACAGGGAATCCGATCTGTGTACCCTTCTTCATGGCAGCCTGGAAGCCCTTGTCACATGACGGGATGTACTCGGTCGGGATAGCTCCGCCCTTGACCTCATCAATGAACTCATACTCCTTAGGCGGCTCGTTCGGATCTGTCTGCATGATAGGCTCGATATAGCCTGCGACACGGGCATACTGACCTGAACCACCGGTCTGCTTCTTGTGAGTATAGTTGAACTCGGCCTTCTGGCTGATTGCCTCTCTGTAAGCAACCTCCGGCTGACCTACCTTGACCTCGGCCTTGTACTCTCTCTTCATTCTCTCGATGTAGACATCAAGATGGAGCTCACCCATTCCTCTGATGATCGTCTGATTTGACTCAGGATCAACGAATGTCTGGAATGTCGGGTCCTCCTTCGTGAAGCGGTTGAGAGCCTTTGCCATGTTGTCAGCAGCCTTCTTGTCAACCGGCTCGATAGCGAGCGAGATAACAGGAGTCGGGACGAACATGGATGTCATTGAGTAGTTCAGAGAAGGATCGCAGAATGTGTCTCCTGATGCACAGTCGATTCCGAAAAGTGCAGCGATCTCTCCACATCCGGCCTCGGAGATATCCTCCATGGTGGATGCATGCATCTTTACAAGACGACCGACGTTGAACTTCTTCTTCGTTCTTGTGTTGATGAGAGTGTCACCCTTCTTGATCTTTCCCTGGTAGATTCTGATGTATGTGAGCTGACCGAACTGTCCGTCCTCGAGCTTGAATGCGAGAATGACAGGCTTCGCGTCCTCTCTGGACTCAAGAATGACTTCCTTCTCGTTGTCATCAAGGTCAAGAGCGATGTTCTGGACCTCTGTAGGATTCGGGAGATAGCTCACGACACCGTCGAGAAGCGGCTGGATACCCTTGTTCTTGTATGCGGAACCCATGAATACAGGGCAGAGCTCAAGGCTGATCGTTCCCTTTCTGACAGCATCACGGATGAGTTCAGGTGTGACGGAATCCTCGAGCATGGCCTCCATGAGCTCATCGGAGCACATCGATACAGCATCGAGCATCTCCTCTCTCTTGGCCTGAGCCTCTGCAAGAAGCTCGGAAGGAATCTCCGCCTCTCTGACCTGATGTCCGTCTGCACCCTGATCGAAATAGAGAGCCTTCATCTCGACGAGATCGACAACACCCTCAAGTCTGTCCTCGAGTCCGATAGGAATCTGCATGAGTACAGCATTGAGACCGAGCTTCTCTACGAGCTGGTTCTTTACCTTGTACGGATTGGCACCTGTTCTGTCACACTTGTTGACGAAAGCGATGCGGGGAACATGGTATCTCTTCATCTGGCGGTCAACGGTGATTGACTGGGACTGAACGCCGCCTACCGAGCAGAGCACGAGGATAGCGCCGTCGAGAACACGGAGGGATCTCTCAACCTCGATCGTGAAGTCAACGTGTCCCGGAGTATCGATGATATTGATCTCGTGACCCTTCCACTCTACGTTCGTAGCAGCGGATGCGATCGTGATACCCCTCTCCCTCTCAAGCTCCATGGAGTCCATGGTTGCTCCAACTCCATCCTTGCCGCGGACTTCGTGAATCGCGTGGATCTTGTTGCAGAAATAGAGTATGCGTTCTGAAAGCGTTGTCTTTCCAGAGTCGATATGGGCGCTGATTCCGATATTTCTCATGCCCAGTAAGTCGTGTGCCATATCTATAACCTCTTTCAAAATAAAATCTGGTTCTACAGCGGCCGAAAGCCACCAGATTGGCATAATACTGATTCTTGTCCCTTTGTGCAATACATTCCTTTTCTATATTTTTCCTGCATCCCCTTCCCCAGCAAGGAAAAGAAAAACATTCTGCCGGCAGACATTGCGATAGCCGACGCGCGCTGTTGTGTGATAGTATCAATGTATGGCAACTGTATTTGAAATGATCATTAACGGTGAGATACCGTCTGTCAGACTCTATGAGGATGAGGAATGCATTGTCATTCTTGACATAAACCCGGTGGCTAAGGGCCACGCTCTCGTGATATCCAGAAAACCCTACCCCACATTCACCGATGTTCCGGAGAAGACACTTCATCACATGATGGACATTGCCAGAAAGGTGGATCAGAAACAGAGAGAGGTCCTGAAGGCGGAGGGAACGAACATCATGATCAACAACTCCCCGGCTTCCGGACAGGAGGTACCGCACCTCCACATCCATGTCATCCCGAGAAAGGAAGGTGACGGCAAGACTCCGAAGCTCGACAAGACAAAGTATGAAGAGGGAGAGGCCGCGCTGTACGGAGAGAAGCTGAGACTGGTATGAAAAGAGCCGTACTCATCATAGCAGCCATTCTCATGCTCACCTCCTGCATCTCCTATACTGTGGAGACAGGCTACAGCAGGATATCCCTGCCGGATGAGCCGGCAGTACGGAAGGAGACGAGATTCCGCCTCATATCGCAAGGAAAGGTCAATGTCACCGATGGCAGGGCGGGAGTACAGTCCTATCCTGAGAATCCTGCTGAGATCACATATCCGTTCCTCTA
>CALXON010000010.1 GCA_944389985.1 uncultured Spirochaetaceae bacterium
TCGCCAGCTGATTGCCTCTGAATGTTCCTGCATGGGCTCCTGCCGTCCACACGTCAAGATCCCTGTTGTAGACAACGACGCTCATCGGCTGACTGCCTCCGATAGCCTTGCTCATGAGTATGACATCGGGAACTATACCGGCTTCCTGGAATGCCCAGATCTTTCCTGATCTCCCCATACCGCACTGTATCTCATCGAGGATGAGCGGGATCGAGAGCTCTTTTGTGACTCTCCTTACAGTCTGCAGGAAGGATACAGGGGCAGGAATCACACCACCTTCGCCCTGGATGGCTTCGAGGATCACCGCAGCAGGTCTGGTGACTCCGCTCTCCGGATCCTTCAGCATCCTCTCGAAATAGGCGGAGGCTGCCTTCTCACCGGCTTCTCCTCCAAGTCCGAACGGACATCTGTATGAATATGGATAGGGCATGAACTGAACACCCGGCATCAGATTCTGTACCTTGAGCTTCGCGTTCTGGTTACCTGTAAGTGCAAGCGCTCCATGTCCCATTCCATGATAGCCGCCTGAGAACGCCATGACAGTACCCCTTCCTGTAGCTGTCTTGCAGAGCTTTATCGCGGCATCTGTCGCATCAGTACCGGACGGGGAACAGAACTGTATCTTCGCGTTCTTTCTCAGCTCTTCTGGAAGTGTGGAGAATATCGTTTCGACGAATCTGTCTTTTACAGGTGTTGTGAGATCGAGAGTATGGAGCGGGGCGCCTGAGGAAATCAGGTCGGTCATCGCCTTGTTCACCTCGTCATCATTGTGTCCGAGCGCGAGTGTACCTGCTCCGCAGAGGAAATCGAGATACTTCCTTCCTTCTGCATCCTCAACCCATGAGCCTTTGGCTCTTGTCAGTGCCACCGGGAATTTCCTCGGGTAGCTTCTTGCTGATGACTCAAAGTCATTCTGACGGTCAGTGAAGTACTTGTTTGTGTGAGTGTTCATTCCTTCCTAGTCCTTCATTCCATGAATATCATTCCGGCACAGCCGGTTCTCCGTTTTCGCAGTCTCCCGGCAACGCCGGGGTTGGCAGAGAGATGATAGCAGTGGAACCCTTGATTGGCTAGTAGGAAAATGAAAAATGCTGTCCCGGATCAGAGACAGCATTTATGAAGATGAATATGACGGCTGAATCATACAGCGCTGTCTTTCTTCTCCTGTATTTCCTTTCTTCTCTCCTTGCAGAGTTTGGAAATCTCGGCGAGTGCCTTTCTTGCCCTTGCAGCAGAAACCTTTACACCCTTCTCCTCAAATTTCGTGTTCTCAGCAAGATATGTCTCAAACTGAGCAACGATCTCCTCATGAATAGTCATTCAAAATCTCCTTTGGCTTAAATTTGTATAATGATACCACATAAGGGTGTCATTTCAACTATATTGTGTAAAATATAGAATATTTCAGCGAAAGGACTTCATCTGATGTTGCGCCCTTTCCACTCGAATCCTTTTCCGGATAATCCCCTGAATAGTCCGTGGATATACATTGCGGAGAGTATCAGAAGGGTGAACGGGCTTGAGATCGAGACCCTCTTCTGCCAGTCAAATGCCTTGCATGCGATGAACCATGCCGCTACGAAGAGGAATGCTCCGAGAAGCATCATCAGCACTTTCTCCGATGTTCCGCATACTGCAGCGAGGATGATGGCGACAGCAGGGGATAGCGCTATGTGGATGATCACCGCTATGGCGACAACCGCAGGGAGTATCATCGAGGGCTTCGGTGGAATTACTCCTGCTATTGAGCGCTCGATTCCCTTGAATGATTCCTTCGCTGTCCTGTACATGAGACATGCGGAGTGCTTTGAGAGATCAACAAGCGAGTACTTCTTGTGACAGCGGACGAAGAGCCTGACTATTCCAATATCATCACAGATCTGTCCCCTGATCTTCTCATATCCTCCGGTCTCCTCATATGCCGATCTTTTCATCATTATGAACTGACCGATGGCAAATGAGGCTGCAGGAATGGGGAAGCGGTGGATGAACCACTGCGGGATGAATACAGTCGTCAGCATCATCGCTGACATGCAGATGTTTCCGAGGTATGAGTCGCAGAGCTCCTTTGGAAATCCTGAGATGATATCAAGTGAATGGGCATCCATCACGGAGTAGGCGTATGAGATGCAGTCGGCTTTGTGTATCGTGTCGGCATCGGTTGCGAGGATGTACTCACCCCTGGCTTCCGGCATGATCTGCAGCAGTGCGTTTATCTTCCCGTTAATATGGAGTTTCTTCTCCGGGTCGGTGCTGTATACCCTGATGCGGCTGTCCTTCTTCCTGTACTCCTCAAGTATCTCACCTGTCCGGTCCGTACTCTGATCGTTTATGACGAGGATCTCTATGTTCCTGTATGTCTGTGAGATCATCGAGTCCAGCAGGTTCCCTATGTTGTTCTCCTCATTCCTCGCGGGAATCACTACGGATATGAGGGGGCCTTCCACCTTCTTCTCTGCGTTGCCCATTATCTTGAGGTATATGATGTTGAGAAGCACATTCAGCATCGCGTAGATGCCTATGACCGACATGAGAGCTATATATACATCAAGCCATATTTCCATCAATAACCTCAGATAGAGTATTTCACACCAGCGGTGAACTGGAAGTCAGCTGCGAACCTGCCCTCGATGTTCCCCTTGTTCCAGATCATCAGAAGATCGGTTCTGGCATAGAGCTTCAGATTCCTGACAGGTTCCAGACCACCTTCAGCCGTGAGTATGAGATAGTGCGCCGCTGCGTTCTTCTTCACACCCTTCTGCATCAGATCATAGCTTCCTGACGACGGGGTAGAGGAGGAAGGTGTTGAAGGATCATCTGCACTGTTGTCATGTACCTTCATCCAGCGCGTGAACGCATCAAAACAGCCATGGACCATGTACATGATGTTTCCCTCTGCGTACCAGCTGTCATAGACCTCGTATCCTGCATTTATGTTCGCGACGATCGCGTCCCCTCCGAATCTATATCCGAGATACTGCAGTGCATACGATCCGAGTTTCTCATCTGTGCTGTCATCTGAGACGAACTCAGGGAACGCAACAATGAAGCTGTTGCCGTATCCTGCATCATCATAATCAGTGCCAGTATCTCTTATATACATGTATGGATCTGTGTATGCCGCCTCGAATGAACCGTAGAGGACTCCATCACCCATCGGATACGAGAACTTGGTTCCCACCATGTATCCAAGCCCTGAAGGAGCTGTTCCCTCAGCAGTGTGTTCTCCTATCATCTGCAGCTCATCAAGTGCGAACTGTGCATAGAGGTTCCAGTGAGGAGCGACTGCCCAGTCAGCCTCAAGAGAGATGATGGAGTTCGCATTGCCCCTTATGTAGAAATTATGGAAGATGGCTGTAGGGCTGAGAACAAGAGGATCAAAGCTCTTCTCGTTCTGATACATGATGCCTTCAGTGAGCGCCATGTTCACCTTGTCAAATATCCTCCACTCAAGACGGTGGGCAATGAACATCCTGATGCCTTCCCTTGAGAGAAGCTGGGAATATTCGGGAGCATAGTAGTAATTACCATTATTATTTAGCTTCATGTAGTTCATCGGATGGATGAACGCACTCATCGAGAATGTGTACTTGAATGAGTCCGTGAAGAATGAGACTCGCGTGTTGTTGTGGTACGGCACATGATCGCCGATGATGAAGTTTCCGGTCTCTCCCGGACCCCAGCTCATCCTGTCCCTTCCTATCGCCACATTCCACCAGCTTCCTCCGAACGATGCGAAAGCCCTGTACGGGAAGTTCATGTTGAAGTCGGAGAAGGCAGTAGGCGGGATGAAAATGAGGTTGTGCATGATCGGAGTGCCTCTGTATCTGTATCCGATGATGTTATTTTCATTCTTAGGATCTGGCTCTGGATCCGTGAGGCTGTGCACATGTCTCACCGTTCCGAGATCGAGAGACATGAAACCATACACTGAATCTGAAATCCAGGTCTCGAACGGTATGCTTGCAAGCGGAACCGGTGTGTTGTAGTCCCCGTAGAAAGAACCGGGTTTCATGGCATATTCGTCAGGAGAGGAGAAATCATCGGGGTTTGAATGGAGGTATACCTCACCTGTGAGATCAAGTCCGATACCGAATCCGAACATATCTCCGGGAATGAATCTCGGCTTTTCGGTTATCTCACCATATGCGTATGAATAAAGCCTTTCCTCCGCGTCACTGAGATTGCCCCTGTCTATTCTCGAAAGCATCAGCTCAAGCTCCGCAGCAGGCCACGGTCCTGTTGTCGATGGCAGCGCAAGTCCCTGTGATATATAGAGTTCCCTGATGGCTTTATATACCTCAGAACCGACAGGGAATATCTTCTGTCGGTTTTCACCCACCGTGCCGGCCATCAGTGAGAAGGTCATCAGAGTGATGAGAATGAGTGTTAGGAGGCGCTTCTTCATACAGAGTGATGGTAGCTTCAATATATAGCTAAAGTCAAATCATGTATTGCCCTATAGAGGTTTTTCATGTACAATCCCCCTCGTCGTTTGACAATGGCCGGCATGACAGGTATTATCATGCAGTAGAGAAATCGCATTCGGAGGATATAGATATGGCAGGCAATGTATCAAAGAACGCTCATCGTGAAGGTGCAAAGGTCCTCACAAGCAGATGGGGCGGAGCTATCAAGATGAAGAGTGTCTTCGAGAACGGCAAGCTCAGGCATGTCGCATACTGCGAGAAGACAGGTAATACAGCAAGAAAGCCAAAGGATCTCATGTAATCCTTGTGGATATTCTGTGAAGCTCATGCAGAGGCATGGGCTTTTTTTATTCCGCAGTGCATTTTATCCTACAGAAAGTCCTGCAGTTGTGTTATAGATATAGAAAGCATTGATGTACCAGGAGGTATATTTAAGTGAAAGGTAATTTTAGAGTTCTCATTCTGCTTTCAGTAGTTCTCATCGCTCTTGCAGGCTGTCAGAGCAGTGCTTCAGTATCGAGTACGGAGATCATCGCTCCGGCTCCTGTCGTGATTCCGGCATCTCCTGTTCCGGCACCGGCACCTGCTCCGGCAGCTGAGGAAACAGTCGCTGTCGCAGAGGTCCCGGTAGAGGCAGAGTATACATACATGGGATACACGATGAAGATTGCAGCCTATGACGGCTATGCGCTCATCACACTTCCCGCAGGTCTTACAAAAGCTGATGTCGATGCGTTCATGGCCGCAGAGGTCGCAGCATACGGCAGCATGCTTGATGGAATCACATACTCATTCGACAACGATTCTGTCGTGAGGATCAGTTATCCTCAGGGTATCGGAGAGGGTGAGAGAAGGGCATATGTGAACATGTTCGCGACAGATGTCATCAGCATGGCTTCAGCTGTATTCTCGATTCCAGAGGGAACTCCTGTATCCGTGACATATTCATACGCCGGCTATACTCTTACTGCAGACATAGCAGACGGAAGCACGGTCCTAACATACCCTGATTTCATCACATCAGCTGAGGCAGAGGGCTTCTTCGCCGCTGAGAATGCCGCCTATGGTGATGTCCTCGGTTCCGTATTCTATACGATCACAGGACCCGGCAGTGTGACATTCACATATCCTGAGTCCGTATCGATCAGCGATGTCCAGGCTTATACAGCTCTCTTCGTGACAGATCTCATCAACTACGTCGAAGGCTGAGTGAGTTAATTAAAGTTCAGTACAGAGCCCTGTCAGCGATGGCAGGGCTTTTTACCGCTCATCATCCTTCCTATCCATGAGACAGCAGGGCCGACGGTGAACGCAAGTATCACGGTGCCGATCGTGAGATGTCCTCCGGCAAGTACACCAATGAGGATCGCGGTGAAGTCCCAGATGATGCGTACGATGAAGAATGGCAGATGAGTATGGCTGCTGACCATTGTCGGAATCGAATCGAATGGAGCGAGGCCGAGGCCTGCATTCATATACAGTGCTGCCGAGATAAGAAAGAGAAGCAGTGCGATTGCGAATGTGAGGGAACGGTATGGCTGAGAGGTGAAGATGATCTCAGGAAGATACCTCTCCTCAAGCATTGTGCAGAAATCAGACGTGTAGCCTATGATCGTCATGTTGGCAACCGTCCCGATGCCGATGAGCTTCCTGCCCCATATGATCTCAGGAATGAGCTGTATTCCATTGGAAAGAACCATAAGAGTCCCGAATGACAGCCCAAAGCGCACCGCAAGCGATGTGTTCATGAAGGATGATGTGTCGCTCCCGTATCCGACCTTGAGAAGGAATGAGAGGAACACTCCCATACCGAAGACTCCGAGGAGCATGAAAGTCATCCGTTTTCCAAATGGCAGATCATTGTTTTCCATAGTTCACTTCCCCGGACATTCTATCGGAATGTGTTTTTCCGTGGTACCCCCGATCTTCCTCTACATATTCCGTGTTGATAGAATGTCCCTGGAGTGAAAAGATGAGGAAAGTTGTCATATTCGGAGATTCGAACACGTTCGGCCGCATTCCCGGAACAAGTGACGGAAGGTATCCGTATGAGATGAGATGGACGACACTGCTTCAGGACATGCTTGGGGATGACTGGGCCGTATCTCCTGAGGGATTTCCCGGACGCACGATACTCTCACTCGAAAGTGATCCTGCAGATAAGGATGGCCCTGGTTCATTCCTTCCTGTGCTTGATCGCAATGCTCCCTTTGATTACCTTCTCATCATGCTCGGTTCCAATGATTTCAAGACCAGGTTCCATGTCACTCCGGAGATGGCCCTGGAGGGGATGAGGTACTATATCGACAGCTGGAGACAGTTTA
>CALXON010000011.1 GCA_944389985.1 uncultured Spirochaetaceae bacterium
GACATGCGCCGCTTCTTTTCCCGATGATCGGACCGACAAAGGACAACAAGATCGTCGCGAAGGGCAAGGAGTACTCCATGCCGAACAACGGCTTTGCGCGTGATCTGGAGTTCGAGCTTGTGAAGGCTGAGGAAGATCATGCGGTATTCCGCCTAGAGGACTCGGAGAAGACCAGAAGCGAGTACTATCCATACGGATTCATCCTCACGGCAGAGTATACCGTCACGGAGGAGGGCTATGAGGCTAGGGCTACGATCGAGGCCAAGGAGGATCTCTGGTACACGTTCGGCTGGCATCCCGCATTCTCTCTGGACATGAACGGCAAGGGCTGTGATCTTGAGACATACAGCGTCTCATTCGAGCAGAACGAGCGCCTTGACAGAAGGTATGCGAAGGACGGCGTATTCGTCGTAGAGAAGGATTTCGTTGTCGGTGATACCCTTGAGCTCTCAAGAGAGGAGACAGACAAGGGTGCCATCATCCTTCCTGATGTGAAGAGCCGTGAGGTCACACTCACTTCGACGGAAGGTGAACATGGAGTGACAGCTTTCATGGGCGACATGCCTCTCCTGACTGTCTGGACATGTGCTCCCAAGCATGGTCAGTATGTCTGCATAGAGCCGATGCTATCATTCGGCGATGCGGCCCGCCCGCTTGATATCGAGAAGATGGAGGAGACAAGACTTCTCAAGGGCGGCGAGAAGGTCGTCTACACGAACTTCTTCAAGGTTTTCTGACGATAAGTTCCGAAAGTGCGGCTTTCCGTATATTCTCCATGAGGGAAGAGCGGAAAGCCTTCTCTTTCTCATCATCCAGTCCGAGTTTCATGATCATCTCTGAAGAGCGGCGTATGGATGCTGTTGCGATCCTCTCTGCAGAGAGCGCCGTATCCTCAGCTCTCTCAGATCTCTCAAGCCATGAAATGTACTTCATGACTTCCTTGTCAGCCTCATATCTGACTTTCCTCTCGACTTCATTCCTCTCCGGAAGTTCTATGTTGAGATCCTCTGTTCTGATCGCGTTGAAGGAAGATGGAAGATCAGGAGGAGTGGAGAGATCGAAAAGGAGCTTTCCCTCAACAAGATCCCTGTCATCTTCCGTGAGTGTGTGATAGAGCCCCGAGGATGCACTGATCACGACATCAGCTTCAGGTATCCACATCCTCCTGTCGTCGTACGGAACATGCTTTGTTCCGGGAGGAATGAGGAATGTCTTTGAATCATCCCTGAGTGTCATCGTGACGGAGTGCTCAGAAAGAAGGGCCTCCGCTGTCTTCCTCGCGCCTTCTCCTGATCCGATGATCAGCACATTCCCATAGCCCTCAATGCGTTTTCTGACTTCCTCCGTGATCGTACTGTCGAAGACTCTCGTGTTCATTTCGGTGTGTATGCGCTTTGCAAAGGCAACAGCCTCCGAGAAGAGCTTTCTGAGCTGCGGAGATGAGGTTCCTGCAAGGAGCGCAGCCTCCGCGCCCTGTGCCATCTGACCCTGTATCGTGTCCTCTCCGAAAAGAGGTGAGAGTATACCGGATGAGAGAAGGAATATCCTTCTCAGGGCCTCATCCCCATCATATGTGTACCTGTAGTTCCTGACAGCTGCAGGATTGAGTGAGAGCACTCTCTCAAGAGGCTCAGGAGAGACCTTCGCATCAGAGACGACCTCAGCCCTGTCACAGGTCAGTATGAAGATGAAGTGGCACCTGTACTGCTTCAGAAGCCCGGTGTGGACAGAGAGAAGAAATGATCTTTCCCTGTTCTGGAGATGTGAGAAGAGCTCCGGGTTTCCGGTGAAATCAAGGCCTGTGGAATAAAGTGGGCTCATGTGTTCTTCTCCTCGAGTTCCAGCCATCGCTCAGTGAGTCTCTCAAGCTCTTCCTTCTTCTCATTATAAAGCTTTGTTCTTTCAGCTATAGTACCGTATTCGGTATTATCAACAGAAGAGAATGATTCCTCAAGCTTTCCAATCAGTTCCTCGGTTTCCGCTATTATTCCTTCTATCTCCTCGAGTTCCTTCTTCTCCTTGTAGGACAGTCCTTTCTTTTCCCTCTGCGGTCTTGTATCCGTCCTTGGTTTCTGGAGTGTCTCCTTCTCAATGGCGGCTTTCTCCTCCTGAGATTCCTTCCATTCTGTATAGCTTCCGGGAAAGAGTGTTATCTTCCCGTCATCTATTACGAGAAGCATGTCCGTCGTTATATCAAGGAAAGTACGGTCATGGGAGGTTATGACAGCTGTCCCGCTGAATGACGAGATGTACTCCTCAAGGTTCTCAATTGTCTCGATGTCGAGATCATTTGTAGGCTCATCGAGAACGAGGAAGTTCGGATTTGATACAAGGCGTGTGATGAGGTAGAGCCTCCGTCTCCCACCTCCGGAGAGCATTGAGACGGGAGTGCGCTGCATGCGGGGTGGAAAGCCGAAGCGCTCGAGGAATGCCGATGCCGACATCTCCTCCTTCTCCGAAAGTCTCACGATCTTACCAATGTCCTCTGTGTATTCGATCACGGTCTTTGACGACTGTATGTCACGTCCGAGTTGGTCGTAGTATCCGAAATGTGTGTTGACACCTTTGTCCACCATACCGCTGTCAGGTTCCGTGCGTCCTGTCAGGATATCCAGTAGTGTGGACTTTCCAGAGCCGTTCGCGCCGACAAGGCCTATCCTCTGTCCTTTCTGGAAGGAGAAGGTGAAGCCGGAGAAGAGTGTCTTTCCGTCATAGCTTTTCCCGATGCCGCTGACCTCGAGTACCTTCTTTCCGAGTCTCCTTGCCTCCGATGTGAACTCCTTCTGCTTAGGATCCCTTACAGATCTCAGGGAGCTTTCCATGGCATCAATCCTGTCCTTCCTGTTCTTGTCCTTTCCCGTTCTCGCCTTGGGTCCCCTGAGAAGCCATTTCCTCTCTCTTCTGAGAATCGTCAGAAGCCTTTCCTGTTCCTTCTCATCCATCCTGATGCGCTCCTCACGCCGCTCAAGATAGGAAGAGAATGATCCGGGGTGCCTGTAGAACTTCTTCCTGTCCAGTTCCCATATCGTCGAACAGCACTGGTTGAGTATGTGTCTGTCATGGGTGACTATGATCACTGCGGCATCTGTCTCAGATATCCAGTTCTCAAGGAACTCGATCGTAGCAATGTCTAGATGGTTCGTCGGCTCATCGAGGAGAAGGAGGTCCGGACTGACAGCAAGGGCGCGTGCGATTGCGGTCTTCTTCTGCTCCCCTCCTGAAAGATCTGCCATCCTTTTGTTCCTGTCCTCATTCATCCCGAGCTTTCCGAGGTATCCCTCATACCTTCTCTCAGCTTCCCAGAGATCCTTCTTCTCGATCTCCTCAAAGAGTCCTGAGGAGCGCTCAGTATCTCCGTCCTCAGAGGCTTTCCTGTATGCAGAGAGAATGGTGATGACCGGGTTATCAGATTCATAGAAGAAGCTCTCCACCGTTGAATCCTGGCTGAAAGTGATCTCCTGGGGAAGGTAGAACATGTTCGTTCCGTTCTTCATTGACACCTTCCCGTCATCGGGGACGATGATCCCTGCGATTGTTTTCAGGAAGGTGGACTTTCCCGCACCGTTCTTTCCGACAATGCCGGCTTTCTCTCCCTCATCAAGTCCCAGCGTCACGCTGTCGAAGAGAGGTTCGTCGTTAACAGTCTTTGACAGATTCTCAATTGATAGGATGTTCACACAGTGATTCTAACGATAAGAGAGGAGCTTGTGAATTGAACTGGGGATGCCAATTCATGTACAATCTCCGCCATGATCAGGGATATCGACATGGTTCTGCGCCCGGAGGAGGGCACCGGAGAGACAGTGCTTGCAAAAGCAGCTTCCAGAAAGCTTCATGTCTCTCCCCGTGACATACAGGCCGTGACGATCATCCGCAGGAGCATCGATGCCCGGAGAAGTGATGTTAAGATCAATATCAGGGCAAGAGTCTACATAGGAGAGAGTCCTGAGGTCAGGAATCCTGTTGTGTATCAGGATGTGAGCTCCGCTCCGGATGCTGTCGTCGTGGGCGCGGGGCCTGCAGGTCTTTTCGCGGCTCTGTCTCTCATTGAGTGCGGAATAAGACCTGTGGTCCTTGAGAGAGGCAAGGACGTTCATTCAAGAAGACTTGATACAGCACTTCTCTCAAGGGAAGGAAAACTCAACCCTGAATCAAACTATGCTTTCGGCGAAGGGGGTGCAGGTGCATACTCCGATGGAAAGCTCTATACGAGATCGACGAAGAGAGGCGATCCCGGAAAGATACTGAGAATCCTCGTACAGCACGGTGCTGATGAGTCAATCCTCTACGACGCACATCCCCATATCGGTACGGATAAGCTTCCTCTCATCATAGAGAACATCAGGAAAACGATCATCAGATCGGGCGGGGAGGTACGTTTCTCATCAAAGGTAACAGGACTTCTGAGAAGAGGCGATGAGGTCTCTGGCGTTGTCCTTGAAAGCGGTGAGGAGGTTCATGGTCCCGTGATCCTCGCAACAGGTCACAGCGCGAAGGATGTCTACTCGTTCCTTCTCGAGGGAAATTACAGCCTTGAGGCGAAGAGCACGGCAGTCGGAGTGCGTCTTGAGCAGCCTCAGGCGCTTATCGACTCGATACAGTACCACAGAGATGGTGGTCGTGGTCCCTATCTTCCTCCTGCCTCATACTCATTCACAGCACAGGTGAACGGCAGGGGCGTGTACTCGTTCTGCATGTGTCCGGGAGGATTCGTCGTTCCAGCATCTACGGAGGAGGGACTTCTCGTCATCAACGGGATGTCGCCGTCGAACCGCGGAGGCAGATGGGCGAACAGCGGCATGATCACAGAGATAAGGAAGGAGGAGATCGATGGCGATGATCCTCTCAGAGTCCTGAGGTACATTGAATCGATCGAGAGATCCTCATACAGGCCCGGATTCATGGCTCCAGCAGAGCGCATGACCGATTTCTGTTATGACAGACCATCAGGAATCCTTCCTGAATCCTCTTACAGGCCGGGACTTGTCGCGGCACGACTGGATGATGTGCTTCCTCCTGTTGTCACATCCTCCCTCCGTTCAGGCTTCCTTGTCTTCTCTGAGAGGACGAGGGGACGTTTCCTCACGGACGAGGGTACTGTGATCGCATGTGAGACAAGGACATCATCGCCTGTAAGGATCCTCCGTGATGATGCGATGAGACAGGGAAAGGGACTGTATCCTGCAGGAGAGGGTGCCGGATACGCGGGAGGAATAGTCTCTGCCGCAATGGACGGAGATGAGGCTGCCAGAAGTCTCTGGAGGGATATGAATGGGTAATGGCATAAAAGAGGTGAGGGAGGGTATCCATGATGGTTTCCCGATCTTCATCGGGTATTTCACCACAGCGCTCGCTTTCGGTCTTCTGACCCGGACAAGCGGTTTCACATTCGTCGAGGGCGTGCTTGTAAGCATCACGAACTTCGCAGGCTCAGGGCAGTTCCTGATGATGAATCTCTACAATGCGGGAACATTCCTTCTTGGAATCGCGATCTCCGTATTCTTCATCAACAGCCGTTATATCTTCATGGCCGCATCGCTCTCAGGAAAGCTCAGGAACCCGTCATCAGTCCCCGGCAGGATCATGACAGGTTTCGGAACGACGGACGAGGTCTTCGCCGTCGCATCATTCAAGGGAGTTAAGCTTCCATACACATATATGGCCGGCCTCATATTCACATCCTACGCAGGCTGGGTCTCAGGGACGGCTGTAGGCTATGTCGCAGGAACATTCCTTCCAGATGTCGTGCAGAAGGCCGCTGTCATCACAGTATATGCCATGTTCGCATCCCTTCTCGGAGGAGAGGTCAGGAAGAACGTGAAAGCACTTCTTACAGCTTCTGTCTCAGCGCTGATCAACACCATTCTCATTCTCGTGATCGGAGTGTCGACAGGATTATCATTCCTCATCTCACTTATTGCCGCCACGATATTCGGCGCTGTGATCTACACAGACAAGGAGGCCGGAATTGAATAAGCTCGTTCTCATACTCACATGCTCTGCAGTGACACTGCTTCCAAGGATAATTCCTTATTTTGCCTCATCTTATCTGAAGAAACTGCCTGGTTTCATCAGAAAGTGCATGCTCCTTCTGCCAGTTGCGTCTCTCGGTGCGCTCATCTTCCCGCTTGCCCTAACGGACTTCGGTCCATTATGGATCGCGGGACTTGTGGGAGTGACGACAGCTTTCCTCACATCATTCTTCCGCGGTCCCATGATCCTCGCGATTGTCATAGCGCTTCTGTCGACAACAGGAATGCTGATGGCTATGGGTGCATGACAGCCTGGTACAGGATGTATCCTCCGGAGACAGACCTGACATCATAGCCATGGCTTCTCAGGATCCTGTAGCCTATGTAGCTCCTCTGGCCGCTTCTGCAGTAAACATACACTGTCTTCGATCTGTCCAGCTCTGAAAGCCTTTCCCTGAGTTCATCCAGAGGGATATTCACAGCGCCGTCGATCATTCCGCCTTTTGTCTCCTCTTCAGTCCTGAGATCGAGGATTGTTGATCTTTCCCTGTTGATCCGTAAGAGGTCTCCGGGACTGATCTCCTCCAGAATACCCCTGATCTTGTTCTCTGCGATGTATCCGAG
>CALXON010000012.1 GCA_944389985.1 uncultured Spirochaetaceae bacterium
CCTGAGGACAGGGAGACACTGAGATCACTTACAGAGACTGTGATGCAGCAGGATGACATAACGATCGGTCGTGACGGACTTTCGGACATGATGCTCAAGGCTGCAGATCCTCTGACAAGACGGTACGGCATTGAGCTTGAGGATGTGATCATCAGGCAGATACGCTACTCCGACGATCTCACCACATCTGTCTACACGAGGATGATCAAGGAACGAGGACAGATCGCGGAGGCGTACAGATCATACGGAAGGGGCCAGCTTCTCTCATGGCAGGGTGAGACCGAGAACGACAAGCGCTCGATCCTCTCGGCAGCCTATGCTGAGGCTGAGAAGATAAAGGGAGAGGCAGACAGCCAGGCATCGAGGATCTACAGTGAGGCGTACTCAGCCGATCCTGAGTTCTTCAGACTCTGGACAACACTCGAGAGCTACAGACGTACTCTCCCGACGATTGACAAGACGCTCTCAACCGGCATGGATTACTTCATGTATCTCTATTCTCCTGATGGAAATGAAGGAACTCAGCACTGATGAAATGATGGATATGGGGAGAAGACACGGTCCCCGTATCCATCCATACCTTGAAAGAGCACTCAGCAGCACATCATCAGATGAGGTCCGTGCATTCTCATCTGGGGACCTCATGATTGTATCCTGGCTTGAAAGCGCGCTTATTGTCACAGCGACAGGCACCTCATACGACAGCAGGGAAGCTGAGGATTTCATAAAGAACCTCAGATGGTCGACTCTGATGATCACTCCGTCAGTGAGAATCAGCCCACCGCCCCATTCCATCGTCGAAAGACGGCTTCTTCTGACAGCTGACAGGGATTCCTTCTCATTCATTGCCGGAAACGGAGATCTCAGGGAGCTTCACGGCACTGAGGATTTCAGGAAACTCATCAGGCTCTATCAGAGGACTGAGACGATGGCAAAGTCATTTCCTGCCGATGAGGAGGATGAGCTTGTCAGGTATTTCTCAGATCGTCGTCCTCCATTCAGGGCTGTCGGTGTATTCAGGGGCAATGCTCTTCTCTCTGCGGCATATATCTCATCCGGAACGGAGAAATCCTCCATGATAGCAGGTGTCGCAACAGAGAGAAGCGTAAGAAGACACGGGTATGGATCCTGCGCCGTTTCCGGGCTCTGCAGGATGGCTTTTGAAAACGGTACGGAACGGCTCTCCCTCTGGCCTGAGAAAGACACAATGAGATTCTACAACCGCATGGGTTTCAGGGAGGATGGGTGGTATACTATGGTCAGGAGGAACTGAAATGAAATATGTGAGGATCGAGACTCCTGACAGAAGGAAGACATATGGAATACTGGAGGAGTCAACCATCACGCTGATGGACGGATCTCCCTTCAACAAGCCGTTCATGCTTCTTGACGAGCACTATGATATATCAGAGGTGAGACTCCTCCCTCCGTGCGAGTATACGAAGGCCGTATGCATCGGTCTCAATTACAGGGATCACGCAGAGGAGTTCGGACTTCCCATTCCGGAGACTCCCGTCGTCTTCATCAAGCCATCCACCTCCGCAGCCGCTCACAACGATGACATAATCTACCCTGATATGTGCCACCGCCTCGACTATGAGGCAGAACTTGCCGTGGTTATCGGAAGAAAGTGCCATATGGTCTCCGAGGAGGATGCCAGGAACTACATACTCGGATACACGATCGCCAATGATGTGACAGCGAGGGATCTCCAGCCAAAGAACGGACAGTGGACGGTTGCGAAGAGCTTCGACACGTTCATGCCGTTCGGACCATACATCTCGGACGAGACCGACGGCAGCGACCTGTATATCACAAGCAGGGTCAACGGAGAGACAAAGCAGATGTCAAGGACATCCAACCTGATCTTCACCATCCCCTACCTCGTCTCCTATCTCTCTCACGTCATGACACTCCTTCCCGGAGACATAATATCAACAGGAACGCCGGGAGGAATCTCAGGAATGAAGAAGGGAGATATCGTGGAGATCGAGATCGAGGGACTCGGGGTACTCAGGAACAGGATCGCCTGATCAGTCCTTCCAGAGCCACCACACAGGCCTCATTCCCTCTGAAAGTCCAAGCTTCCTCTGAAGCTGTATGCTCGCATTGTTCGAAGTGTAGACATGACAGTAGGGAATGGAGCCTGCTGACAGCGCTCTGTTGATGACGAACTTCTCAAGCGCTTCCCCATAGCCCTTTCTCCTGTACTCATCGAGTACATGGAGCATTCCCATGCTCCCCTCTCTGTGAAAGCCTGCGAATGCAGCAAGCTCTCCGTTCTCGAAAAGACCGTACAGAAATCCTTTCTCGATGTTCTCTCTGATCCACTCCTCACCCTCAGGGTAATAGGCCCCGGCAACGGCATGAGCATACTCAGATGTCAGTCTTTTGATATCAAATGATGAGGAAGGAAAAGCCTCTCCCCACCATGAAAAGCTCAGGCACCCCTCCTCATTCTGATACCCAAGCTCTCCGATCATGTAGTTCCTGAGTCCCTCATCATGAACCGTATAGAGAGGGAAGTCAGGATCGATGTACTTCAAAACACCTTCCAGGTTTAAAGAGGCAATGGATACAAGCTCATCCCCTAGCCTCACGACAACTCCGTCGTCAGAGAAATGGAGAAGCTCAGACTCCTCTTTCCTGAGGAGGGATATGGTGTCCACGAAGGAATACCTGTCAGCAGAGATAAGGAATTCCTCAGCATCCTTCTTGTTCATCAGACATCTCCTGTCAGCTCACCGGACAGATGACGCTTCAGAAAGCTCTTCACCGTACCGTAGTACACCTCAGGTGAGAGCGCCTCAGATTCAGCATGAGCTGCCCCCTCGACAAGAAGTCTCTCCTTATCTCCATGAGTCTTCGCGGCAAAATTCTCATCGAGCATCGAGGTCCTTACAAAGTGATCATCACTTCCATGGATGAATAGCATGGGAGACTGAGCCTTTTCAAGCTGTCTTATGCTCGAAGCTTCCCTGGCAGAATACCCGGCCTTGAGTTTCAGTACAAAGGAACACATGTAAAGAACGGGAAATGAGGGAAGATGGAAAAGGGACCGGAGCTCATCGGAGAAGATATCCCAGACGGAGGTGTAGCCGCAGTCCTCGACGACAGCCGAGAGATTTGATGGATTGTCCCCTGCGACCATCATAACTGTCGCTCCTCCCATGGATATCCCATGTATCACTATCTCAGCATCCCTGTCAGTCTCCACAATCCATTTCATCCAGAGCTCTATGTCATCCTTATCAAGCCAGCCCATACCGATGTACTTTCCGTCACTCTCACCGTGGGCACGGTTGTCAGGAGTGAGTACATTGAATCCCCAGCTGTGATAGACGGATGAGAGGCTCTGCATCTCCTTTCTGGAACCTGTATAGCCATGGACGAGTATCACATAGAGATGGCTTCCATCATTCCGGTAATATGAGGAGCGGAGCGTAAGTCCATCCGGAGTAATGAGTTCAGGATGCTCTGCAGGAACTTTCTCATGAAAAGCGCTGACACGTCTCTCCTGTTCTTCCCTGTTCTTTTTCAGGCGCTCAGATTTTGATGATTTATCACTATTACGCTCCGATTCAGGAATAAATTTATCAGGATCTCTTGGTTTTCTCTCAACAGAGAAACGGACGAAGAATGAACCGACTGCATATGTTATGAGAGCAGCAGATATTAGAATGAGAAAGATAATCAGAACTGTCATGACAAGATGATACGAGAATAGCAGGCTAATGGCAAAAGGATCCTGGTCTCACAAGATAGCCGAATCCTGAGAGTATCTCTCCACCGGAAAGGAGATGTCTCTTCGCCCTCTTCTGAAGAGTCGTCCGCTCAGGATAGAGAGAAGGATCAGAAAGCATTTCACCGAATATCCTCTCCTCCGCCTGCCTGTCATCTATTGTCCCGGAGATGGTGAAGAGCGATGAGAACTCAAGTATCCTTGAGCCTTCAGCAAGCATTGTTTTTATATCCGGAGAGAGAAGCCAGGAAGAGCATATGAAAAGAATGCTCTCAGCTGAATAGAAGGAAAGAGCTTTCCTGAATGATTCTTCCGCGGCATTTACTGAGATGTCGGCAGAAGCGGGAATATGTACCTTGAGGATCCTGTCACATGAAGGAAGTTCAACACCTTCCCAGAAACCGTAGAGCGGAAGTTCAGGTTCCTCGAACTGCAGGGAACCCAGACGGAAAAGACGCAGAAGGAGATGACGTCTGAGCCATGATGCGGAAGCCTCATCAAGTCCGGGAACTCCATGACGGGTCCTGTACTCATCTGACCACAGGATTATGTCATGCATCGTATCGGTGAAGATCTCATGGGGTATATTCCTCTTTTCATACTCGGCACGGAGGTCGTAAGCATATCTCAGACAGAATGAGAGAAGCGATGCAGAATCATCACCTGCTCTCTTCAGAAAGAGACTGTAATCAGAATGAAAGAGATCAAGGAGCTCTTGATAATCGTCCGGAACATGATCAATAACAACAGATGCAGTCTGATCATCGGCACCGAGCTCTTTCAGGAATGAAGTGAGATCCATGACTGAGATTATACACTTGCTCTTCGTGAATATGCAGCAGTCATCAGCGTATCTGACGAATCTATGACCTTCTTCTCAAGCTCTGCATAGGACGTGATGCAGATGTTAGACAGAAGTGGCGACAGCAGTCCGCCCTGTGGCATTACATTATCGCTTTCTTTTCTGTCAGATCTTCAACCGTTCTTCCGTCTTTTGGGAGAATACTTTCTCACCGCATCATAATAGCTGCATCCCTGCTGAATATCATGGATAATACCTGCTCTGCTGGCAAAAAGATCTGCTAATCTCTTCGCAAATGGCGAAACTATCGGATCCCTGGTATATAGATCAGTTATGGCATCGCTGGACGGAAGCTTGGAAATATCCACAAGATCCAGATCAGAAACATGCTCAATCATACTCTGATATGTTTTATGGAAGCCATGTGTATCCTCAGATAAAGAATATCCAACAGACAGTTGCCCAAGATTTTGATACATCATGCTGTTACCGGAATCAAAGATCGGGGCAAGCTTGATAAACCGCAGTGTGTGGGAATCCCTGAGAATACCGAAATTATTCAGATGTCTGTCATTATTGCTGATTATGAAATCAGTCAGGCACATGTAATCAAGACCTCTGATGACTTCTTCTTCGCTGAGTCCTCCGGCAATACATGCTTTAATGAAATTCACTCTAAACGGCTCATCTTTTGCATAACCACGCCTGCCGACCAGATCCCATGCACTTATGAATTCCGCATCCTCAGAAGTAAAAGCCTGGCATCTGCACCCAAGCTTTCCACCACGCAGCTTCACAAGGGTATAGGAAACATAATTCTCATACCCCTGCATCTTATGAATCATTGTCGCAAGAATCTCATTAAGACTCTGCTGTGATGTAAGTCCGTCATTTCCCTTAACAAGGAAACGCCGATTTGAATTCTGATCCGTAATCCACCATTTTGGGAGATTGCCTCCGGTCGAAGCATCAGGGCTGTATAAGGAATATTCCCTTGTACTGATCCCGGAATCAGCTGACTTCATGACAAGACCTGGCTGGAAAGGGTTCTCATACAGATTGATTTCCCTCCAGGTCAGTTCAAACTCATAGGGTTTTACCCAATAGCAGTCAGACAAACTGAGACCAAGATTATCGAGAAGGAAAAGACCTGTTGACCTGATTCCTTTCTCCTCAAGCAGATCGCGCAACGCTGTACGGGTTTCAGGAACCGAGCGATCCTTCCACCACTGTCGGAAATCCTCATTGCTTCTTGCAGCTCTGAATGGCATTATCTCAGGATTGACTATCCGGTTTACATGTGTGATTGATCCATCAAATTCATCGTCAATTGTAATCTCAGCACAGACATCATCAAGATGCATCAATCTGTAGTTTTTCATTTTTCCCCTTGAATACAAGACCATTCCATTTGTCAGGAGTTAGGCTGTAAAGCAGTTTACCAAATAAAACAAGATTTATTGAATGTTAACATACTCAACTCAAAATGGATACTATGGATTAATTCAATAGTATTCATGGCCTTTTCCCGGTATCTCTTAACAATATCAGCCTTTATGGGTACTGTTCCTGACAGGATGCCCCGGGATGGAGGTACAGACGGATTCACAGAATCGATGCGATCTGACTTCCGAGTGCCGGGTGCGTTCTCAATATCATTTTGAGAGTTCATGCCCCGGAGCGGTTCATCCCTGATCTCAACAAGTTAAAGTTCCTGAGTAAATGTCATATAGAAATAACACGAATTTCTGAACTGATTTACAGAAAATCCTCTGCCGAAGCAGAGGATCCTGTGTTGCGGTCGACTGGACTTGAACCAGCATAGCCTTTCGACCACTAGCACCTCAAGCTAGCGTGTCTACCAATTCCACCACGACCGCGTACTTGGTACTGTGATAAAATAGAACTTTTGCGCATTTAAGTCAACAATTTTATAAAAATTTTATCAGAAATTTGCTAATTATTTTCACTATATGGAAATAGTCTTTCAAACAACTTCAGCCTCCATTGCTATCCACGATTATTCGCCGTAATATTCACGGTATGCTTGTCGATCTTCATTCAGATACAGTATTCGCACTCTGGTCAGATAGCTCGAAAGGGGATCTGCTATCATCTTCACTCAGTATTGATAAGAAAAAGCTTATAGAAGGTGGTGTGACGGGACAGTGCTTCGCACTCTTCACACCGATGTATGAGCATGTTCCTGAAAAGCATCAGGGAAAGACACCCTGGGAGATTCTCAACGAACTTCATGAAACATTCCTTATGGAAACAGAGAAGGCAGGTATTCCTCAGATGATGAAGGCTGATGATCTTCTTTCCGGCAAACTTCATGCGGTTCTCACGACAGAGGAAGGTGCTGCGATTGAAGGAGACATCTCAAGGCTTTCTGTCCTGAAAGACTGGGGAGTGAAGATATTCGGTATCACATGGAACTATGAGAATGAGCTGGGGTATCCGAATTCATCAGATCCTCTGATCATGTCGAAGGGACTGAAGGAAAAGGGAATCGAGGCTGTGGAGGAATGTGAGAGACTCGGAATCATAGTCGATGTGTCCCATCTCAGTGATGGCGGGTTCATGAGTGTCGCTGAGCATTCCAGAAAGCCTTTCATCGCAACACACTCCAATTCAAGGACTGTCACAGGGGTATCAAGGAACCTGACAGATGATGAACTGAGAATACTCGCTGATCATGGCGGAGTCACAGGCCTCAATTTCTGTCCTGCGTTCCTTCATGATGAGAAAGCGGAGCGGGAGGAAGACGCTGAGAGCCGCATAGAGGACATGGTGAGACATGTCATGCATATATACAGGACAGCAGGTGCAGAGGTCCTTGCGATAGGTACTGATTTTGACGGAATCTCAGGAAAGCTTGAGATCCCGACAGCTGAGAGAATGTACCTTCTTCGTGATGCACTGAGCAAAG
>CALXON010000013.1 GCA_944389985.1 uncultured Spirochaetaceae bacterium
ACGATGCAGCGCTGATGAATCTCTACCTCTCGATTGATCAGAACGGAAGGAGGCTTTCAGATCTCTCTCTTTCAGAGATCTCATCAGAGGCTTCTGATATAGATTACATGGCGCTTCCTGAATGGGACAGGATGAGGACCGTGTCGCTGACCATAGGTGGTCCGAGACCAGAAAGTCTCAGGAATGGTGGAAACGGAGCGAATGACTCCATCACATCCCTCTCGATTCCCGTCGGCACGGACAGTACTACCATCACATGCACCGATGAGAACGGAGAGGAGTTCGTGATAATGGATGACGGATTCATCCGTGATGATTTCTAGCTGTTGAGGCGGGAGATCAGTTCAAGACCACGGAGCGTATGGATGCCGTCAATCTCATCTATGCGCCCGATAAGCGGGGAGATCGTCTGCGAGAGCCCTCCTGTGGCTATCACATAGAGATCCTTCCCTATTTCCTTCTCAGTACGCATTATTATCGAGTCGGCAAGCCCGGCATAGCCGAACATGATTCCAGCCCTTATAGACTCCTGAGAGTCACGACCCATCGCCTTCGACGGTATCTTCAGCTCGACCTGCGGAAGCTGGGCTGTATTCCCGAAGAGCGCGTTGACAGCGGTCACGAGGCCGGGCGCAATCGAACAGCCGAACACACTTCCGTCTGAGTCAACTGCAGAGAGCGTCAGAGCAGTACCGAAATCAAGGACCATGACAGCTCTCTCAGGCTTCCTGTAATGCGCGTATGCAAGGTTGCAGAGGATATCGGAGCCGAGCTCTGAAGGAATCGTCTCCCTCCTGAGTCCCGATTCGACATCGTGGGTCACGACAATTGGATCAATGTTGAAAAGTCTTCTGAGGTTCTTCTCCACCGATCTTGTGAGATTCGGAACGACAGAGGAGATTATCGCCCTGTCAACCATGTCAGGTCTGACACCACCCTCGCGGAAGAGCGCATTGAAGATAACGAAATACTCATCGCTTGTCTTCTTCGCGTCCGTATAGACACGGAAGGATGTCACGAAGCGCTCTCCGTCGAAGATTGCAAGGACTATGTTCGTATTCCCGATATCAGCAGTTACAAGCATCAGAGAAGGACCACTCCTTTGACATCCTTGTAGGCTTTTTCCCTGAGAGCCTTCACGGACTCGTCATTGATGTAGTCGTCGAACTGCATCATCTTGTCGATGACTCCTGTCGGGGTGAACTCTATGATCCTGTTCGCGATGGAGTCGACGAACTGATGGTCATGCGAGTTGAAGAGCACAACTCCCTTGAAGTCGATTATTCCGTTGTTGAGAGCCTGGATCGCCTCAAGGTCGAGGTGGGATGTAGGCTCATCGAAGATCATGCAGTTGGCACCTTCAAGCATCATTCTGGCAAGGACCACCCTGACACGCTCTCCTCCTGAGAGTACATTGCACGGCTTCAGGGCCTCATCGCCTGTGAAGAGCATCCTGCCGAGGAATGAGCGGACATATGTGTCATCATCCTCCTTTGAGAACTGCTGGAGATAGTCAGCGATGGACTCATTCTCCTTGAACATGCCCGTATTGTCCTTGGGGAAGTACGAGAGGGATGTGGTGACACCCCATGTGAATGTGCCGTCATCAGGCTCCATCTCCCCTGCGAGGATCTGGAAGAGCACGGTCTTGGCATAGTGGTTTGGACCGACGAACGCGACCTTGTCTCCCGGATTGATCGTGAGGGAAAGATTGTCCAGGACCTTCTCTCCTTCAATGGTCTTCGAAAGGTTCTTGATCTCAAGCACGTTCTTTCCGATCTCCCTGTTGGGCTTGAAAGCGACGTACGGGAATCTTCTCGATGACGGCTTGATGTCGTCGATGGTGAGCTTGTCGATGAGCTTCTTGCGGCTTGTCGCCTGCTTCGCCTTCGCGACGTTCGAGGAGAAACGCTGGATGAACTCCTTGAGCTCTGCGATCTTGTCCTCTCTCCTCTTCTTCTCATCCTTGAGCTGCTTCGCTGCAAGCTGGGAAGACATGTACCAGAAGTCGTAGTTTCCTACATAGAGCTGGATCTTGCCGTAGTCGATATCACAGATATGGGTACAGACAGTGTTGAGGAAGTGTCTATCATGTGAGACGACGATGACTGTGTTGTTGAATGTCTCGAGATAGTCCTCAAGCCAGTGAATGGACTCAAGATCGAGATGGTTCGTAGGCTCATCGAGAAGGAGGATGTCAGGATTTCCGAAAAGCGCCTGTGCAAGAAGTACGCGGACCTTGAGGTTATCCTCTATGTCAGCCATCTTCTTCTCGTGGAGATCCTGTGGAATCCCGAGTCCGTCGAGCATCTGTCCGGCTGTTGCCTCTGCCTCCCAGCCTCCAAGCTCAGCGAACTCACCCTCAAGCTCCGCAGCCCTGATTCCGTCCTCCTCGGAGAAATCGGACTTGGCATAGATGGCATCACGCTCCTGCATCACGTCATAGAGCTTCTGATAGCCCATGATGACAGTATCGATGACCCTGTAGTCGTTGAAAGCGAAGTGATCCTGTCTGAGAACGGTCATGCGTTCACCGGGAGTCATGATGACCTCACCTGTATCCGGTTCGATCTCACCTGAAAGGATCTTCAGGAATGTTGACTTTCCCGCTCCGTTGGCGCCGATGATACCATAGCAGTTGCCCGGCGTGAATTTGATATTGACTTCCTTGAACAGGACCTGAGTACCGTAGGACAGCGATATGTTCGATGCTGTGATCATGCCTTGATTACCCTCAAAATAATTGTTAGAGCATTGCTCCCGAAAACCGCTCTATCGTAGCAATTGCTCCTTTACATGTCAACAATTACAGAAAAGCCGCAGTACCATGACTGCGGCATGTCGGACAAGGAGCAAGGCTATAGTCTTCCGGCTTTCTCAAGGTACGAGACTATCGTATCGACAGCCCCTTCAATGCCTGTGGCGGAGGAATCTATCGAGATGTTGTAGTTCCTTGCCATACCCCACTTCCTGTCCGAGATGTACTCGAAGAAAGATGCGCGGGATGTGTCCATTCTTCTCAGCTGTTTGTCTATCTTCTTCCTGTCAGCCCCATAGACATTCACTGCCCTGTCCTTTCTCGCGCTCTCAGGAGCATGGATGAAGACAGTGATGAGATCTGGATCCTTTCTCAGAAGATAACCTGCAGCCATGCCTGCGATGACGCAGGATGAGGATGAGATCTTCCTCAGGCTTTTCTCAAGGTATGAGAGAAGCTTCTCCGACGCATCGTAGTTCTCAGGAGCCCTCTCCATGAGCTTCACGATCTCATCGTTCGGAACACCCTCCGCTCCGTGTGCGGCGGGAGCAAGGGATGATCCGTCATAGAATGGTATCGAGAGCCTGTCGGCAAGAGCCTTGCCGACAAGTCTTCCGCCTGAGCCGTACTGACGGCTGATCGCGATTATCGTCCTCTTCATATCCTCACCTCTCAGAGTGCATCATCGAGGGTCTTGAGTCTTCTCATGTCGTAGCTTCTCAGCTGGTTGTTGAGAGAGTCAGGATCATCGAAGTGCTTTTCCTTCCTGGCATTAAGTACAGTATACAGCACAGGTGAGAGGAAGAGTGTGAGGAATGCACCTGTTGTTATTCCTCCGATGAATGTGACTGCGATCGGCTGCATCATCTCCGCACCTTCTCCCGGGAAGAATGCCATAGGGATCATTCCGAGAATAGTCGTGAGCGTCGTCATGAGAATAGGTCTCAGACGCCCGTAAGCTGCCTGCAGACATGCCTGCCTGATAGGTACATGCTGGCTGACAAGTCTGTTTATACAGTCAACGAGAACAATACCGTTGTTTACGACCGTACCTATGAGGGCGACGATACCGACAACT
>CALXON010000014.1 GCA_944389985.1 uncultured Spirochaetaceae bacterium
CATCATTAAGAGATGCCGGATAGAATGGATTCGAGAACAATGTACGGGAGCCAAGTGTAACATGAGAAAGCGTCAGGCTTCCATTACCTGTTGTCCAATCTCTATGGAAGATGAAAGGAAGAACAACTGGCCGTCCGTCATCTCCAACTGTCCTGACTTCCCTTTCCGTGATCACTCCCCGGTCACCGCGTATCTCGAAATGCTTGCCATATAAATATGAAGCATACTGATTACTCGAGAAATCATTGATGAAAAGCTTATCTCCGAAACGAAGAGTCCGGATTTTCCTTTCATAATTTTCCATTCCACCATTGACAGTCATTCCTTTGCGGCTTCCCGTAGAGAGAATGCGTGAGGGAAAAGATGCTGAGGAAATCTCGGAGGGAACACATCCGGAGAAACCGAGAACAAGCCTTGCAATAGAAGCAGCGTGATGATTATGGAGTCCTGACAGATACAGCTGATCAACATTTCCAATCATATCTATGGCAGCTATGGCAGATGCGAAAAGCGGCGTGTACTGATACTGCTCTGCAACAAATCCTTTCATCGATGAAAGCTCATCCAGCTCGCTGTCAGAAAGAGAGAGAAATGTTGTCTCGGTAAGCACAGTCTCATGCCTTTCATCCAGCATTTTCATAAGAGAGAAGAAGCCATCAGGACCGGAAGAGACGATTACAATATCATGAGGCACAGAAAGAGCCCCCGCGCTGTCCGGAACGGCATTCAGACCTTCTGCACTGAACATATCTGCTCTTTCCCTCTTCCTTGTACAAACAGAAACTATTTCAAGAAGCTCTGGAAGTGCTTTCGCAATACGTATATAGAACATGGACCGCCAACCGGTACCAAAAAGAACAGCTTTCATAGCCATAGTTTAACGCAGTATGGAAAGAATCACCAACAAACTCAGCCTTCCAGCTATTTGCATCTTACCCATCTTGCTGATACTCTCAAGGAATGCTGTTGAATGTATTCCAAGAGTTCTTCACATGGGTGATGCTCTTTATAATCCTGTTGAATATCTCACAGAGGAAGTTTCCTCATACTGAAAAGAAGAGAAAAGCAACAATTCTCATCGCTGTTGACTTTCTTGTTGTATACACATGTATTGCAATGACATCAATCTGGAAACTTCCAGAATGGGTCGGATGGATTTTCCCAGTTCTCGGCATTGCCGTGATAATCATCTTCAGAAAACAGTTCTGGCCATTCAGGCGCCATTGTGTCAAATGTGGAAAGAAACTTGATTATAACAGAATCATCGGCTATGACGAAAACCTCTGCCAGGATTGCTATTGGGAAGCACATCCAGATGAGAAAGCACTCGAGGATGCGAAAAACAAGACTCCGGAAGAAGTACTTGAGGACAAGTTCGTCTCCGCAGACAAGGTTGATGATATCCCATGGGACCTCTGGGAACCTACGGAAAGCTGCGTACTTACCTATGTAACAGATGGCGACAGAATCCTGATGATCATGAAGAAAACAGGTCTTGGCTCTGGATACATAAACGCGCCTGGTGGGCACATTGAGCTGGAAGAGACAAAAACAGAGGCAGCCATCAGGGAAACAAAGGAAGAAACAGGAATTACCGTTTCCAATCTTGAGGAAAGAGGTGTTCTCAGGTTCCAGTTCAAAGATGGACTCAGAATGCTTGGCTATGTTTTCTTCACATCAGAATGGGAAGGCGAACTGATTGATGAATGCGAAGAGACAAAGCCTTTCTGGACGAATATCTCAGAACTCGACTACAGTGCGATGTGGGAAGATGACAGGATGTGGCTGCCAATGGCGCTTGAGGGAAAGAAGTTCTCCGGATACTTCATCTTTGATGACAAAACAATGATAGACGCCAGAGTCGATGAAGATACTGAAGAGTGAAAGTGTTATGGGGCTGTGGAATTTCTCTGCAACCTCTTTTCATGACAAGCTTTCCCCGAAAGAGGGAAAGAACCTGATAAAAATAGCCTATAGAGCAGGAATAAGGTGTTTTGATACAGCTTTTTCGTATCAGGAGGCATCATCTTGCCTATATTCAGCTTTGAAGGAGCTAGGAAAAGACGATGTCTGCATCATCTCCAAAGTGATGCCTGTTCCCACAATCCGGAAGAAAGTCGAGACAGAACTCAGAAGACTTGGACGGGACTATCTTGATGTGCTTCTCCTTCACTGGCCAACAGCGGCCCCCCAGCTTTCAGAAAGCCTTGCAGAACTCTCAAAAATAAAAGAAGAAGGAAAGGCGAAAAGTATTGGAGTATCGAACTTTCCTCTTCCTCTTCTCATCTGGTGCAAAGACCGTTTTCCGATTGAATACCATGAAAGACCTCTGTCTCTTATATGGAGCAAAGACTGGGAAGAAGAGAAACTGCTTGGATTGAAAACCATTGCCTATTCTCCTCTCGGTATGGGTCTTCTTTCAGGGAAATATGAAAAAGCGGATGAAATTCAGGACAGAAGAAGAACACTTCCAATGCTTTCTTCCCAAATTTTCCAGGAACTTCTGAACGAAGTTTATAAAAAACCGGAGATAGCCCTCTCCTGGGTATACGAAGAAGAACCATGGGCTGTCGTGTCAGGTTTCAGCAGTCCTGAGCAACCGCAGCTTCTGAATAAGATCGAACACATCGATACAGAGCTTAAGAAAAAGCTGACTCGGCTAGCAGATGAGATCAGCAAAGAAACAAATGCGGACAACATCTTCGCTCATCGCTGGATGTGAGCGATACTATTCGGATACAATCTGATCATGCTTGTTCCACTAGAAAGAGCAGAAGCCGAGATAGTTGTAAAGAAATCAAGATTCATTGCAATAGCAATCCCCACAGAAAGCATGGAGGACGTGAAGGAAGCTGTCCTTTCCGTGCGCAAAGAACATCCGGATGCCACGCACGTGGTACATGCTGCAGTAATAGGAAAAGCAGGTACGATGTATTCTTCATCAGATGACAGAGAACCTAAAAATACAGCAGGAAGGCCGGCCCTGGAGGTTGTGAAAGGCTCTGGAATCACAAACATCACAGTTGCTATTGTCCGCTATTTCGGAGGAACTCTTCTGGGAACAGGAGGTCTTGTGAAAGCCTATGGAGACAGTGCCAAAGAAGTTCTGAAAATTGTAAGAACAGAGCCTCTTATTGAGCGGACCTGTTTCTCAATGATACTGCCTTATCAGTCTTACACCTTGATTAAGCGCCTCTTTGAAACACTTTCAGTGACAATAACCAAGGAAGATTTCGATATTTCCATAAATATTGAAGGTCAGCTTCCTCTAGATAACCTGAAAAAACTTGAAGAAGGAGCTGCAGATATCGGACAAGGAAAGATACTGCTGAATGTAATCAATACCTAGACAGCCGGTATTTCTTTCCGCTTTCAAAAAGTCCTGTACTGCTTTCTGAGACTGTTTCCTTTCTGTCTGTTTCTTCCACGAGTTTTATAGCAGTGGAAAGTGCAATTGAAAGAGCTTCCTGAGAAACTTTCTCAGGAGTGTCTTCTGCAGTATGTGCCGGGATTTCCTTTCCCGAAGCCATTGAGGTAAGGGTTGTGGCCTCTATACCATACCTGGCAGCAGAAACCGCATCTGTTGCCCCACCAAGAAAACCAAGTCTTCCCGTCTGCACTTTATACCCCATCGCAATTGATAAAAGAGAGCAATGAGATGCAAGGGACGGAGAAAGAGACACAAAACCATTTCCATCGGATGAGAGAAATGCGAGGTCATTCTCTCCATAGAGCCCGTCAAAGTTCAGGTTGGCAGGATTAATAAGAATATATGAGTTGTCACGATACCACAGTGAACTACCGGCAGCACCGCACTCCTCACCATCAAAAGAAGCAAAAACAAGCCGTGTTGATTGCAGTCCTTTCCCCTGTTTTTTCAAGAGTGAGAAATATCTGCATAGTGTGATGACAACGGAGACGCCAGAAAGGTTATCTCCGGCACCTTTTGTCTCTGCCTTCTCTGCATTGTAGGAAAGATAGAAAGACAATCCGCTTACAGCAAACGACAGAAGCATGAGACAGAAGATGAAAAATCCAGGGAAACCCGTTGCAAAAATCCGTCCCTTGAAAAACTCTATGAAGACATCGATAACAGCAAGCAGAACAAGGATGACAAAGCTCACAGCACCTGTCTGAAGAGAAAATTTGGACAGAAGGCCTTTCCTCTCAGTCTTCCCGACAGTGGCTGTATCATGATGAGCAGAGAATATTATGGTGTGCTCCACATCTCCTTCCGGATCAATTATTGCATGGACATTGGTTGCATCTCCTGATGGGAAAAAGGATCGAAGGGGATTTTTACGCATCCTCAGCTCGTTGATTACAGAGGCTATGTAAAGACAACCAATTGCCATAGCTATCAGGGGCAGGCCAATAGTAGCGAAAAGAAAGACAAGAGCTGATGATACCATTGCAGCAAGAAGCATCCACTTCTGGATATCCGGAATGATTCTTCCGCTTGTCACAGTAACATCCTCTGTAGCGGTCTCCAGATATTCCCCTATGCGTCTGGCAGCATTTCTTGATGCCGATGTTGCAGCAGGTCTGGAATCAAATTCCTCAAAAAGGCGAACAAGTAGATCATACGCCTCTTCTGAAAGTCTGGGAGCTTTAACATTCTCTGCATTCTCTTCAGGAACGGGTTTCTCCTTCTTGAAACGCTTAAAACTGTTATGCAGCTTTTCTCCTATCTTTCCAAAATTCAGACCCATATACTGAAATATAACAGAACATCATCCAAGCGTCACTTCATTATTTTCTTCTAATACATTGACAACAATCTTTTCTATCAGTATCATTCTGTCCTTGATTGGTATTTTCCAAGAATTGGAGAGATGTCCGAGTGGTCGATGGTGGCAGTCTTGAAAACTGCTGAGGCGAAAGTCTCCGGGGGTTCGAATCCCTCTCTCTCCGATAAAATAAAAGGAGAGGTGCGAGAGAGGCCGAATCGGGCTCCCTGCTAAGGAGTTGACCTGGCAAACCCGGGTCCGGGGGTTCGAATCCCCCCCTCTCCGATTATTCATTTGAGACCATAGCTCAGCTGGATAGAGCATCAGTTTGCGGAACTGAGGGTCGGAGGTTCGAATCCTCTTGGTCTCGTTTCATTGGAGAGATGTCCGAGTGGTCGAAGGAGCCGGACTCGAAATCCGGTGTAGTGCTCTGCATTACCGAGGGTTCGAATCCCTCTCTCTCCGATCAGAGATGACCTCATCTCCTATATACCTCTGGAGAGGTGTCCGAGTGGTCGAAGGTGCACGATTGGAAGTCGTGTATGGTCAAAAGCCATCGGGGGTTCGAATCCCCCCCTCTCCGTTTCAGCAGCAGATACCTGGCAATGTACGCCGCCGAACCCCGTCAGGGCAGGAATGCAGCAGCGGTAAGTGGAATGTCCATGTGACCAGGACCATTTGCTGCTGTTTCTTTTCCTATTACCCTTTTCAATGATATAATCCGGGCACGGAGGAAGGACGTGTCCACAGAAAGAAGCACATACGAAGTCACCGCGACAAGGAAAAGGCCTCAGGATTTTGACCGCCTTGTGGGTCAGGACTTCGTTGTATCCACACTTGAGAACGCGATTAAAGAGAACAGGATCGCACATGCATATCTTTTCTCCGGACCGAGAGGTGTCGGAAAGACGAGCTCGGCACGCCTCCTTGCAAAGTCCCTGAACTGTGAGAAGGGAATGAGCGCACACCCGTGCGGGGAATGCGAATCCTGTAAGTCCATAGCTAAAGGAACCTCCGTGGATGTCATAGAGATAGACGGTGCATCAAACACATCTGTCAACGACATCAGGGCGATCAAGGAGGAGATAATGTTCCCTCCCCAGTCCTCGAGATACAAGATATACATCATCGATGAGGTTCACATGCTCTCGACTTCAGCGTTCAACGCGCTGCTGAAGACAATCGAGGAACCGCCAGAGTACATCATCTTCATCTTCGCTACCACAGAGCTGCAGAAGGTCCCTGCCACAATACGCTCAAGGTGTCAGCAGTTCCGGTTCCAGCTCATCAGTCAGGATCTGATCATGAAATGCCTGGCATCAGCCGCTGATGATATAAACATCAGGGCAGATGAGGATGCCCTCTTCTGGATCGCAAAGGAAGCCACAGGCTCGATGAGGGATGCGTATACCCTTTTCGATCAGGTCGCGGCATTCTCAGGTGATCACATAACTCTTGAGAAGATCAGGGAGAAACTCGCCATCGCAGGATTCTCGGCAATGGCGGAGATCACATCATCCGTTCTCTCCGGAGACCACAGGACTGCGATGGAACGGCTTTCAGAGCTTTTCGCAGACGGAGTATCTGCAGAGCAGATAACCAAGGACGCTGCGGATTTCTTCCGTACCCTTCTGCTCTACAAGGAAGGCATCCGCCGTACAGACATTCTCGGATCGGCCATACAGGATATTCCGGAGAATATCGTGGCATCACTCTCGAGAGAGCAGATAGAGGCTGCACTGAAAGCGTTCCTCTCCCTGTACAGGGATCTCAGGTACTCACTCTCCCCGAGATTCGAGATCGAACTGTTATTCTCAAGGCTCGCATCCCTTCCCTACCTGACCTCTCCTGAGATCCTCGTGAAGAAGATCGAGGACCTGAAGAACGGAGTGGCTGAGGGAAGCGTCGTAATAAAGACAAAAGTCCAGAAGGTCATAGAGGCGGGTACGGTCAGCGCTCCAGTAAGCACAGAGAAAGCCGGAGAACCTGAGGAGGTAAAGGAAGAGACTCCTGACCAGCCTCCTGTTCCTCCTGCAGAGATAGTGGAGCCGGCAGAGGAAGAGGAACCAGAAGAGGAGGAGGAAGATCTGGATCAGACTCCTCCCGATGATGATTTCAGGACATTCTCTGCTGAGGATATCCCGCAGGCTGCCGAGACGCTGGCACGGATGGGCAGGGCTGTTTCCGCAAGATACCTCGAGGCAATAGAGAAGATTGAGGAAACGGATGATGGAACACTGTTCCTGACGCTGTCAAAACCACTTGCATACAACAATCTCAAGCTTTCAGAGAAGGATGTCACGAAAGCAATAGCTTCCGTTGTAGGACACCCAGTGACAATAAAGCTGAAGCTTGAGGAGAAGAAAGCCATAACGGAAGAGGACTTCTCTGAGGACATGAGACGTCTGAAATCATTCCTCGGAGGAAAACTGACAAAGACAGCTGTTCCAGAGACGGCTGATGATACAGAGACAAGAGAGGAGAATTATGAATCCATACGAGATGTGGAAGCAGATGAGTTCGATCCAGAACAGCCTTAAAGATCTGCAGGAGGAGCTTAAAAACCTTTCAGTTGAAGGCTCTTCAGGAGCAGGTCTTGTAAAGGTTGTCGTGGACGGATCCGGCAATCTGAAGTCAATAGATATCTCTGAAGAGGCGATGGCCATGAATGACAGGGAGGCGCTTGGAGTGCTCATCATGTCAGCGGCCAATGATGCCATAACCAAAGCACAGGACGAGCGCACACAGAAGGGCATCGAGAAAGCCAGACAGTACGGACTGGGCGTATGACAGCGATAGAGGATCTCATCAGGCTTCTGAAGCATCTTCCCGGCATGGGAGAGAAATCGGCATCGAGACTGGCCTATCATCTGATAAAGACAGATGAAAGCTACAACAGAGCCCTTGGAGAGGCGATAGCAGAGATAAAGGAGAAGATCCATCCCTGCCCTGTCTGCGGATGCTATACGGAGGATGATATCTGTCAGTACTGTGCCGCAGAGGACCGGGACAGAGGGCTTCTCTGCGTTGTAGAAGAGCCGCAGGATGTCCTTTCAATAGCTTCCTCAGGAGCATATAACGGGCTGTTCCATGTGCTCGGAGGAGCGATTGATCCGTTAAGCGGTATCGGACCAGACGCGCTGTCATTCCCGCAGCTCATGAAGAGAATCTCTGACGGTTCGTTCAGGGAGATCATCATAGCCACTAACCCTACAGAGGAAGGTGATACCACCGCACTTTATATCCGTCATCTGCTGAAGGACCGGAATGATATAGCACTGACACGTCTGGCCTCAGGACTGCCTATCGGCGGAGATCTGGGCTATGCGGACAAACTCACACTCGCAAGATCAATGAGAGGCCGTATCCGTCTCTGATGAGCCGGAGATGATCATTTCAAGAGCAATTCCTATCAAAGCAAGTATCACGGCAGGGAATGCTATCATCCAGGGGGCGGAGAGCATGACAGGTCGCGCCTCCGCCAGAATTGATCCGAGGGACGGAATCATCGGAGGGACACCGCAGCCGAGATAGGAAAGAGATGCCTCCGTGAGTATGGATGCTGAGAATATGGAAACCGCCTCCGTACCGAGGTATGGCAGAAGAAACGGCAGCATATGTGTCATGAAGACCTTTATCCGCCCCACCCCCATCGAAAGTGCAGCAAGTGATGGTCCGTCACTTCTCAGCACCATCATCCTTGAATGACAGAGCCGTGCGATATTCGGCACATTTCCGACAGTAAGAGCCACAATAAGTTTCAGCATTCCCGGGCCAGACAATGCGTTGAGGAACAGAGCCAGAAGCACGGGAGGAAGGGACTTCATCGTATCGGAAAGCATAAGGAAGGGAATCGTCGGAAAACCTGATACGGAGAACGCGAATGAAAGAGTGATTCCGAGCAGTATGGATATGACCGAGACAGGAAGTGCTATGGAGAATGAGACGAGAACTCCATAGGCAATACGTCCTGCAAGATCCCTTCCCATTGTATCGGTACCAGCAGGATGTTCCAGAGACGGAGAGAGAAGCCTCTCTGACCCTGCAGCCGTTCCGGCAGAGGCCAGCAGCAGAGACAGAAGAGCGATCAGGACGATCATGATGATTCCCACCAGCCTCCTTCTCTTCATGCTTCCCTCCTTGTACGGGGATCTGCGGCGAGAAGCACACATTCAAGCAGCATGTATATCACGGAGACGGCGAGAGCTATGAGCATCACGATGATGCCGGAGAGCCTTGCATCCCTGGACAGGGCCGCAGAAACAAGAAGTGATCCGATCCCGGGGAGTGCGAACACTGACTCCGTGACAGCCGAACCTGCTGCAGCAGAAGCGAGCGATGATGCGATCAGCGTGTACAGCACAGGAAGTGATGGCTTCAGGGCACTCTGGGTGACAAGGCTTTTTCTGTCCGCACCGAATGCGAGAATTGAGAGTGTGAACGGTTTCGACATATTCTCATCCAGTGCCTTCCTGAAAATCCTGATCATGAGGGAAGCATGGAGAAGCGCGAGGGTCAGGGAAGGAAGGAGAAGCGACCTCAGCCACAGCAGAAGTGATACGGATGGGCTTGTATATCCTGCAGGAGGAAACAGCCCGAGGCCTGCCGAGAATATGATTATGAGAAAGAATCCTGTCAGGAATGACGGTATGGCCATTATGAGGACAGCAGATAATGACACTGCCTTCCTTAAAAGCCCTGAGTATCGTACGGAAAGGATCGAGAGAGGAAGTGCGATGAGCACTGCAAGCAGTATGGACAGGAATGAGAGTGAAATCGTGACACCGGCTTTCCTGGTTATGAGCTCTGCGATATCCTGCCCTGAGACAGAGCGTCCCCAGTCACCTGTAAGAAAAGAGAAGAGGAAACTCAGGTACCTGACAGGAAACGGATCATCCGGAACCATCGCCTTCATGTATGCGTCCGCAGCGGCGCCTCCCACCTCCTCTGATATCATATAGGAAGCGCTGTCTCCGGCAGAAAAGGACTGCATCGTGAATACCGCGAAGGATACCACGATCAGTGTTAGCAGGATGGAGAGTATCCTACGGATCAGTCGCTTCATATGGATGAAGATACCAACTAGAAGCCTTAATGAGAAGCGTCTCTGTATGCATTCCAGAAGTAGAAGCCATCCGAGATGATCACGCCTTCAAGATCTCCTGAGACAGCATAGATCGTCGAATAATGCCCCGGAATCATCACGGGAACATACTCCCAGAGATCAACCTGAAGATCGTTCCATAACATGGATGCCTCTTCCAGTGTTCCAGCATCATTCAGATCTTCTGTCCTCTCCAGAAGCTCCCCGTCTCCGAACCATCCGGGAAAGGACGGGGACAGGTAGGTCTTGAGCTGGGGAAGCGGAACCTTCGTCATCGCGGAAACATATATGTCCCAGGAGGAAGAGTCCTTGCGCTTCTCGATGAATGAAGCCCAGTCAAGCACAGTGACATCGGCATCAATTCCCTCACTTTCAAGGGATGAGGCCAGAGCTATGGCAATCTTGTCCAGATTCGTGAGATTGGATGAGAGTATCCGGACGGTACTGCCATCATAGGACGAGGATGCAAGAAGTTCCTTTCCCCTCTCCGGATCTCTTACGGAATATGGATCCTCCCTGTCCGTCAACCAGAGGCTCTGTTCCTTCTCCATATAACCGGAATGGATCGAGAAGCCTGAATCGCCATAACATGCACGCATGAGGGTGTCGCGGTCTGCAATGAGTGATACAGCCTGCCTGAACTTCTGATCCAGAGCTACACCCTCCTTCTTGTTGAAGACCAGTGCTATCGATCCGTTCTCTCCTCCCTGAAGGATCTTTGCCCCTTTCTCTTCAAGTCTTTCCAGATAATCGGAGGAGACACAGTCATACGCATCATAGATACCGCCCTCGAATCCCATCTCTCTCGTCACCTCATCCGGCACGAAGTAGTACCGGAGAGTCTCTATGCCGGCATCCTTCCTTCCCCAGAGCCCAGAGCTATCATCAGCATAGGGCTTATAGTCAGCAAAGGCGCAAAGCTCAATGTATTCCCCTGTCCTCCAGGCGGAGAACATATATGGGCCTGTACCGATGAACTCCGTCACAAGACCATCTTCAGCTGCCTGTTCTATGCATTCTGCAGGCATTATCACAGCAGACTGTGGTGAAGAGGCTATCATTACAGGAAGAAAGGTCAGTTTCCCTTCTCCTTTTATCTCTACTGACAGAGGTCCTGTTTCCCTGAAGTACGAGCCTCCTGTCACAGAGCGGGCGGAGGGGGTGGAATCAAGCCATCTGTTCATTGATGCCGCAACGTCCTCAGCTTCAAGCACATCTCCATTATGGAAAGGAACACCCTCCCGGATCGTGAACGAGAGCGACTTTCCATCTTCAGAAAGAGTCCAGGAAGATGCCAGTTCCGGCTTTATCCGCCCTTCCTCATCAAGGACAAGGAGCTTCTCATAGATATTCCCGACCGCGATCATCTTTCCGGAGATGGATGAGTTCAGCATGACATCAAGGACAGGCGGCTCCTGACTCAGCGCGATATTGACAGAAAAATCCTCCTCTGCCCTGCACGCAGGGAACAGAATGAGGATCATCATGAGAAACGCAGCTATGCGCAAATCAGTTGTATCTCAGCTCGCAGAGAGGAAGCATCTTGTCGAAGAGCTCTCTGGCCTTGTCGAGGTGAAGCGACACTAGCGGATCCATTGCGAATGCCTCGAAAAGAAGATCCATGTCATTCTTCCAGATGGCCTCAAGCGCAATATCCTGCTCTGTCTCGATTCTTCTCTCCATAGCCTGAACAGCGGGAGAAGGATCCGTGGAGACGATAGGAACGATAGAGTTCGCTGTGATGTATCCGTTGCTCTCAACGATGTGGTTCTCTCCAAGGTATCTGACCTGTCCCTTGTTCGGCATGTTGATGTTGGTCTTGAGTGTTCTCTCGCCGCAGAGGGAAAGAAGGATGTCCACGCCTTCCTCATCAGACGGCTTTGCGATGAGCTCCTCATCTGTATAGACCTTGTTCTTCTTCCTTATGGCCTCTGCCTCTCTGTATGAGTACGGAGTCCTGACGAATCCGTAGCGCCATGCCTCCTCATCACTTGTAAGGAAGAATGGAACGAACTCTGCAAGATGGCGGTCACCGGCTGCTCCGAGGACATCGAAGTCCTTGAGGAACTTGAGTGCCACAAGGTGATCACAGTCAAACCACTTGCCTTCCTTCACGAGTGTTCTTCCCTTCTCTGTGAGATCGGGGAAAGCCTTTCCGGAGTTCACATACTCTCTGAGAAGAGGTATGACATCCTCGCCCTTGTATCTTGCTTTCGTGATGAAAGTGAAGTGATTCAGACCGGAGACGTCGATATCGATCTCACGTCTGTCTGGAACAGCGATTCCACGCTTCGAGGCGATGAATTCAGCGATGAATGTCTCGAGATGGAAGACCTCATGGCAGCATCCGAGAGCCTTTATGCCGGGGAATGCCTTGTAGAGAGCTGATGTACAGAGAGTCATCGGATTCGTATAGTTGATGACCCATGCCTCCGGGCAGTTCTTCTCGATCTCACGGGCGAAATCGAAGAAGAGAGGAAGCGCACGGCGTGCTCTCATGAGACCGCCGGGGCCTGTCGTATCGCCGACACTCTGAAGGATTCCATACTCCTCAGGAAGTCCGAGATCATACTTTCTGATGTCCGTGATTCCGGGCTCGATCGCGATTATGACGAAATCAGAACCTTTCAGGCCCTCTGCCAGGGTATCAGACACGGAAACGGAGAGGACTCCGCTCTTGCCGTTCACCTTGAATATCTCATTGGCAACCTTCTCATTTGAGAGAGCCGCGTTCTTGTCAATGTCATAGAGAACAACATGGGCTCCGACCTTGTCCTGAAGGGTGAGATCCTTCAGGAACTGGATTGCCCACAGTCTTGATCCGCCACCGATTATGCAGATTCTGACTTTTTCCATATAAAACCTCCAAAAGCTGGACTTCACCTGAATGAAGTCCAAAACAAGGAGCCAGCTTTACTGGCTCCAGAACAGTCTGAAATGATTACTGTGGCTGCTTTCCGATATATGCGAGGATTCCGCCATCGACATAGAGTATGTGTCCATTGACGAAATTCGATGCATCGGAAGCAAGGAATACAGCAGGTCCCTGAAGATCTGATGTCTTGCCCCATCTGTGAGCAGGTGTCTTCGCAAGGATGAATTCGTTGAACGGATTTCCGGGAACTCTCAGAGGTGCTGTCTGAGGAGTCTCGATGTATCCAGGTCCGATACCGTTGCACTGGATGTTGTACTCACCGTACTCGGAAGCGATGTTCCTCGTGAGCATCTTGAGACCACCCTTTGCTGCGGCATATGCGCTGACAGTCTCTCTTCCCAGCTCGGACATCATCGAGCAGATGTTGATGATCTTTCCATGTCCCTGCTTGATCATGCCTGGAATGACAGCCTTGGACACGATGAACGGAGCATTGAGGTCAACGTCAACAACCTGACGGAACTGCTCTGCTGTCATGTCACACATCGGGATTCTCTTGATGATTCCAGCATTGTTTACAAGAATATCGATCTTGCCGAGATCCCTGATGATCTCCGCTGTCGTTGCCTGAACCTGTTCCTCGTTGGTAACATCGCAGACATAACCCTTTGCCTCGATGCCCTCTTCCTTATATGCGGCAAGGCCCTTGTCCACAAGCTCCTGCTTGATGTCATTGAAAGCGATCTTGGCGCCTGCTGCTGCGAAGGCTGTAGCAATTGCGAAGCCGATACCATATGAAGCGCCTGTTACCCATGCAACCTTTCCCTCAAGGGAAAAATCCTTCATATCCATAATACTACCTCCAGCCCGAAGATTTATTCAGATTATGACACAATGGATTCTAATACACCGTGCACCATAACGCAACAAGAAAATGAAACCAGGTTCCGTTTTCAAAGCTTGTCAATCAGCATCGAACACTTGCCTGACGGTATCGGAAGAGTCTTCTTCTTATCCTCATCAAGAATATGGATGGTGAAGTAATAGAGCTTCTCACTCTCAAGCCTGATCTCCCAGCCTCTCACGTTCTTGTTGGAAAGTATCGTGATGCTGTTCTTCTTGAGTGAAAGATCCTCTATGCCCATCTCCTCGAGCGACGGCATTGTCCAGTTCACGGTCTTTCTCGGGAGAGAGATCTCAAGCCCGATGATGTTCTCTATGACAAGCGAGATCGTGACAAGTCCGATCATCGGAAGATAGCGCTTCCTGTTCTCCATCGAGCCGTCGATGACCACGGCAGGCCCTTCTGAGAGCGGCTTGTAGATCTCCCATACATCATCCTGCTTCTCCGCATCCGGGTGGAGAGTATCAAGGATGAAGTACATATGACGGATCGCACACTCGCGGGCGAAGATGAATGAACCATAGTTCATGAGGCCCTTGACGACAATATATGTATAGAAAGGAACGACACCGCCCTTGTATCCGTCTCCCGATTCGGAGAAATACTTTGAGGATACGGGTACCACCGGGAACGGATTCTCTGTTCCGAACTCCTTGTCATCCTTGAGATATTCGATGAGGAATGAGGCATACTCATCATTGGGTATCTCGGCAAGCAGCGTCCAGTACGCTCCGATATGTCTGTTCTTTATGCGGTTCTTATCCCCGTCAAGATCATAATAGAACCTGTCCTCAGGATCCCACATCATGGAATTGATACGGGTCTTGACCGAGAAATAGATCCTCTTGTACCTGAAAGCAAGCTCCTTGTCGTTGAGTATGTCTCCGATATACGACATATAAAGAGCGAACACTGCTATGGCTGCGTTGTAATCGACGGTGAAGACAGCTCCCTCACGAGGCAGGTTCCCCATATGTGTAGCAGCTGCAGGAACACTGTACAGACCATCCTTGTCCATGAAGTTCTTCTGGATCCATGCGAAATACTTCTCAAGGAACGGCACGACATCCTTCAGCCTCTTCTTGTTGCCGATCTTGTGGTAAAACACGAACTCGACATATGAAAGGAGGGGCAGGCTCACTCCGAGCGGATTGTCACTGTCAAATACAGGCGCCTTGGTGTCTATATCATACTTCTCAGCGATCTGGCCGTCCTCCGCCTGCATGGAGTAGAAGAAATCTATCATTGAATACGGACTGTAGTTCTGATTGCTGTATACAAGGAACAGTGCGGAGAGAGAAGCATCAAAGAGATTCATGACGGATGAGTCTCCGTGTGTGAAATAGCCCTCTGGGAACAGCCCTTCCTTCTCTCCCTGGTGCCAGATCTCATCGATCCATACCCAGGTCCTATCGTACATGTCAACAAAATCCTGATCGTAGAAATGAATACGGGGAACTAGATCCTTAACCACTTTTTACTCCGTTTTCAAGTTAAAAACCCCTGATTTTTGTCCTTGAATCGCATTATACATATTATCGCATGAAACAAAGGAAGTCAAATTGTTTTTTCTGATATTTTCTTCTTGTAATTAAAGGAGTTATATGAAAATTATTTTTCTTGGCCGTATATAAGTTTCAGGGCTGCAGGGAGAATCTCTATCGAGAACCTCTTCCCTGCTTTCGTGAAGAGCTCTCCATCGCTGTGAACGGCCATCTCCGGCTTCTCGGAGACAATCTCCACGCGTCTGGCGTTCATATATGTGAAACGCTTAGGATCGTTTGCATGAGCACCTCGCAGGAATGACAGGACAGCAAGGAGAAGATCCTTCTTTGTCCTGAATGTCCTGTTGGCGAAGAACACATCGAAGACTCCGTCATTTATACGGGCTCTGGGACCGAGAAGGAACGCAGATCCCATCCTCTTTCCGTTCAGGACAGAAATCTGCTGTGTATCAAGCTCGAACTCCTCATCATCTATGCGGAGCTTCACATGATACGGTTCGGGGAAGTGGCGGAGCAGTATGTTGAAGAATGCGGCAATGTAGCTGGGCATTCCATTCAGGGCCTTGTACTCCATGGCCTTGAAGTTGACAAGGGGCTCAAAGCCGAATCCTGTTCCGTTCAGGAAGTACATTCCCTCCGGGTGATCCGTTCCCCTGCAGAGCCCGACATCCACCGGCCTTGGCGTTCCTTTTATTATCAGATCGACCGACTTCTCGAGATCGGTCGGAATACCGGCACACCAGGCGAAATCATTTCCGCGTCCGATCGGGATGATTCCCATGGTAACGGAAGGTTTTCCCGATGAGAATATGCCGTTGAGCACCTCGTTCACCGTTCCATCGCCGCCGGCTACTATTATGACCTTATACTCGTACTGGACACCCTTTCTCGCCAGAATGACAGCGTGGCCCGGCCCCTTTGTATAGGCAACCGTGCACTGTCTTCCGCGCTCTCTGAAAATCCCCTGGATGATCTTGGCTTTCTTCCTGCCGCGGCCCTTTGAGGCATTGGGATTGATGATGAGGAGGATATCCTTTTCAAGCATGTAGAAAGTATGCGCCGAAGAGCGGAAATCAGCAATATGGAATTGCTATTGTTTCAGTTATAATTTCAGATATGAACACGCTCATTCACAACGTTATGGCAGTACTTCCTGATGGGATGAGAAAGACCGATATAGCCATTGAGAATGGTTTATTCACGGAGCCTGAGAAAAAGACATATGACCAGATGATCGAGGGCGGTGAGCTGATAGCGGTTCCCGGCTTCATCGACACCCATATCCATGGCTACGGAGGATACGGTACAGAGGATTCCAGTCCAGATGCAATCCTTGCAATGTCCGAGGCCCTTCTGAGAGAGGGAGTCACAGCTTTCTTCCCTACCGTTTACACCGACAGAAGAGAAAGGATGCTCTCCTCCATCAGAGCGATCGCGGAGGCTGCAGGAAAGGAGAAAGGTGCGGAGATTGCAGGCATACATGTCGAAGGTCCTTTCATATCGCCAAGGCGTATAGGGGCACAGAATCCGGAAGGCCGCCTTGATCCGGATCCGGAAGCGATGAAAGAGATCATAGAGGCTGGCAAAGGACTTGTGAGAGCAATGACGATAGCTCCTGAACTGAATGGAGTTGCGGAAATTGCAGATATTGCCCGCAAAAAGAACATCGTTCTGCTGATGGGGCATACAGACGCATCGTATCAGGAAGCGCTCTCCGGTATGGATATGGGTATAAGACACGCGACCCATCTCTTCAACGCCATGTCAGGATTGAATCACAGGAATCCCGGTGTAGCAGGGTGCGCGCTCTTCCACGAGGAGATGAATGCGGAGATCATAGCTGACGGCATACATGTGAACAAGAACCTTGTCAGATTCGTTCTGAAGACAAAGGGCAGAAAGACTGTCCTGATAACAGACTCCCTCCGTCCTACCGGTCAGGAAACCGGTCCTTTCACAGCCAACAGTAATGCCGTGATGATGAAGGACGGAGCCTGGGTATCTGCAGAGAACCCTTCCCTTCTTGAAGGCTCTGCCCTCACGATGCACAAAGCTTTCAGGAATGTGATCTCCTGGGGAATCAGCATCGAGGATGCCTCGGCATGCTGCTCATTCTCTCCTGCTGCGGTATATGGAATGAAAGACAGAGGATGTATAGAATATGGAAGGATCGCGGATCTGGTTCTCATGAACAGTGATCTCTCGATCAGATATGTTTTCCATAAAGGAGAAGCTTATGTGGTATAGCGGACTTGAGAACAAGCGCCTCTGGCAGCTTTTCAATGAAATATCCAGAATCCCTCGCGGAAGCGGAAATGAGGAGGGCATCAGGAACTTCCTGATCTCCTGGGCAGATAAGAATGGTATCGATGCTGTCACTGACAGTATAGGGAATGTGGTTCTGAAAGCACCTGCCACCAAAGGGCTTGAGAAGCTCCCGTCACTCGCGCTTCAGGGACATATGGATATGGTCTGCGTTAAGAAAGAGACATCATCCCATGATTTCACGAAGGACCCGATCGCGATAACGACAGACGGAGAGCTCATCAGGGCAAAAGGAACAAGTCTCGGAGGAGATAATGGAATAGCCATCGCAATCGCTCTCGATATCCTTTCAGACAAGACTGTCGAACACGGTCCTCTTGAGGCGATATTCACCGTTTCAGAGGAGACCGGAATGGACGGTGCATTCAACCTCGATCCGGAGATTGTCTCGTCAAGGAGGATGATCAACCTCGACAGCGAGGAGGAAGGCATCATCTACACAGGGTGCGCCGGAGGTGCGGACATCGCGGCATCGGTCAAGGTACGTTATGAAGCGGCTGCAGGTTCTCCTCTCAGAGTGAAGGTGTCAGGACTTCTCGGAGGACACAGCGGAAGCGATATAGGAAAGGAAAGGGCGAACGCGATCAAGATCCTTGCAAGATATCTTTCAAGGCTTCCGTCCTTCCAGCTCGTATCGATCACAGGAGGAGTGAGACACAATGTCATTCCTTCCTCTGCGGAAGCTGTCATCATGGTCCCGGACAAAGAACTCGCACTCTCCACGGCAGAGACGCTCAGAAACGAGATCAAAAATGAATATGCGGTATCAGACCCCGGAATAAAACTCACCATCAGCGACGCGGAGATGCCGGAGCTGGCTCTCAAGAGAAAGAAGAGCATGCTGATTGCAGACTCACTCGTTGCACTTCCTGCGGGTGTCAGATCAATGAGCATGTCATTCCCCGGAATAGTCGAGACATCGGACAATCTGGCCATCATATCGCTTGATGAGTCCAAATTCCGCATCGCATTCTCCGTCAGAGGTGTCATCGACTCGAGAAAGATGGAACTCGTATCTGAGATCCAGACAATACTTGATGCGTTCGGATACAAGTCAAAGGTGACAAGCACTTATCCGGCATGGGAACCGGATACTGCCTCATCCTTCACGGAGAAGTTCGTCAGATCATACAGGAAGCACATGGGAAGGAAACCTGTCGTCACGATAATCCATGCAGGACTTGAGTGCGGAGTCATAAACGCACGCATACCCGGCATGGAATCAGTTTCGATCGGACCGGAGCTGAGGGATGTCCATTCTGTAAACGAGAACCTCAACGTGAAATCATCTGAGAGAACCGTGGCCTGCCTCAAGGCAATGCTCAAGGACCTCCGCTGATGACGCTCACGCTTGTCGATCCTCTCTGGTACAGCCCTTCAGAGAGTTCTTTTGATGATATCATGGCCTCCCTTCCATCAAAGGAGAGAGGCTATGATGCATTCATCCTGTACACCATTTCCATGACTGAGGATTCCATGGAGATAGTTCCGGTGAGAGCCGGAGAGAGGAACGGATACTCCGAAGAGGACAGAAGGCGTATAGAATCAGGACTCAGTCCTCTGAGAAAGGATACGGAGACAGAGGAGATACCTTCCGGAAAATATACATTTGAACAGTTTCCCGCGGTCTTCTCATCCGCAGATCTTCCACGCATAATCCTTCCCTATTCCGCATCTGCCGGAAAGGTATATGTCAGGATCTTCAAGGAAAGTGTGCTGGAGTCCGTCATGCAGCTGATGCTTCCCCTGTGATGAGTTGCCCTCTGTTTTTCTAAAAGCTATACTTCAGGATATGCAGATTGAGAAGATCAGCGACACCTATCACCGCATAACTTTTTCGGACGGAAGCGTCGTATACCTTATCGGTACCGCTCATGTATCGAAAAACAGCGTTGAGGAAGTCAGGAACATAATAGAGAGCGAGAACCCGGACAGGGTCTGCATTGAGCTTGATGCCGGCAGGATGGCGAACAAGACGGAGAAGAAGAACTGGGAAGAGCAGGACATAAGGAAAGTCTTCCGCGAAGGAAAAGGGTTCTTCCTCCTGGCAAATACGGCACTGGCATCTTTCCAGAGAAAGCTCGGAGCCCAGACGGGCGCAAACCCGGGAGAGGAGATTCTTGGAGCGGCAAAGCTTGCGGAGGAGAAAGGAATACCTGTATCCCTCTGTGACAGGGATATCCAGATAACATTCAGAAGAGCCTGGGCAAAGAGCGGACTCTGGAATAAGTGCAAGCTTCTCGCAACGCTCATATCCGCAGCATTCTCAAACGAGGAGATAACTCCTGAGGAGCTCGAGGAGCTGAAGAATCAGGAGACGCTCGAGGGCATGCTGAATGAGGTCTCGAAGGAGCTGCCATCCGTAAAGGAAGTACTCATAGACGAGAGAGACATGTATCTTGCCTCTAAGATCTGCAGTGCTCCGGGAGAACGCAAGGTCGCCGTCATCGGAGCCGGACACACAAAGGGCGTCATAGCCACGATGGAACGTATCGACAGCGGTGAGAATGTTCCTGATCCCAGAGATCTGGAGATCATCCCGAAAGGAAAAGGCTGGGGAAAGGCCGCCGGATACATCATTCCTCTCCTGATCGTTGCCCTTATAATCTACGGAATCGTTGCAAACGGCTGGGATCAGGGGCTGAGGACATTCATCTACTGGATCATCGTCAATGTTGGCTGCACATTCGTAACCACCCTGATATCTGCAGCACATCCGCTGAACATACTTGCCTGTGCAATAACGGCTCCCTTCTTTGCTCTCAATCCCGTTCTCGGAGTGGGAATGCTGGGGGGAATACTGGAAGCAACTCTCAGAAAGCCTAAAGTGAAGGACTTTGAGAAACTCAACGATGATGCCATGAAACTCGGAGGCTGGTACAGGAACAGGATCCTGCACTGCCTTCTTGTGTTCTTCCTCTCTTCTGTAGGAAGCATGCTCGGAACATTCGTGGCATTTCCGATACTTATCGCAAGGCTTGCCTGATCAGAGAACAGAGCGGCGTATCCCCTTCGCCATGCGGAGGACGGCATCCTGAAAGTGATTCCCGGGATTGAGCTCGTATTCGGAGCTGATACCGAGACTCAGAAAATGTTCATGCAGTCTTTCCGTATTGTCCTGTACCGTCTTCATGACAGGATTTACTGTCCTTGCCTCCCTGTCACCCAGTGAGCGATACACTTTCTCCGGGTCTGCTTTCATGCTGTTAGAAAGCGCGTATTCGAGAAAGCCGGGAAACCACAGGGATCCTGAGACAGAGACTATACGGGAGAACATATCAGTCCTGTATGCTGAATACACGGCAAAGAGTCCTGCAAGAGAGTATCCCGCAATGATCATGCACGACGGCCGGAGTGAATATTCTCTCACGGTATCCGGGATCAGGGATGACACAAGATCCCCGATGTATGAATCGGCAAGGCCTCCGAAAGGCTCTCCGTTCCTGAATACCGCAGGGACTGCCCAGGGAGAGAGATCATCATTCCAGGAAAGACCGTCCACAGCCATCAGGGTTATGTCAGAAGACCCGACAGCATCATACACTGCCTGCCCCTCTCCGTTCACTGTATTGAGCACCACCAGCGGACAGGGAGCGTCCCGCTTTCCATATATCCCGACATGTATCTTGTCCATAAGGAAAATATATACCTTCTTCCACAGCTGAACCAATGGTTTCCTCTTTTCCACTGTCAGTTCATTGACTCTACTGCTCCTTCACTGTATTTCTGTCATCACTGGAGGACGTTATGGAAAGAGAGAGTCTCGGGGCAGTCATAGCAAGGCTGAGGAAAGAGAAAGGAATGACCCAGCTTGAACTGGCGGAAAGAATGGGAGTTACTGACAAGGCAGTATCGAAATGGGAAAGGGATCTCTCGTATCCGGACACGGCATCCTTTCCACGTCTCGCCTCGGAACTCGGTGTTTCCGTAGATGAGCTTATGGGAAACATCACGGAGAACAGGAAAGACAGCGACAGTGTGAGACAGATTGCCGACACAGCCCTGAAGGCTGTCGCCCTGGCCATGGGTATTGCAACCGCAGTCCTGTCCTTTATGGGAAATCTTCCGGAAAAAGATGGACTTTCAATGCTCGGAATAGGACTGACATGCATTGCAATCCATGGATTTGTGTTCAAAAGGGAAAAGTAGCACTACTTACTAATTTAATTCCTTTTACTGAATGCAGCTATCAGAGCACTTTTTATGTCTTTGACATTCAGTGATCTCGTTATTGAGGATGACTTACTATTGACTGACAGGGCTTTCCCGAATCCCATGTCTGCCAGAGCCTTCATCCTCCGGTCTGCGAAAGACACAGGGCGCACCTCCCCTGCCAGAGAGAGCTCACCGAAGGCTGCCATATCACTGGGAACGGGAACATCCATCTTCGAGCTGTAGAGAGCAATCGCAAGCGCAAGCTCTATCGAGACCTCGGAGAGTTTCATTCCTCCTCCGACATTCACATAGATATCCTGATCAGAAAGGACAAGTCCGGCATGCCGCTCAAGGATTGCGGCTACCCTGCTGACCCTGGCACTGTCTATCCTGTCAGAGTAGATGCGCTGAAGGCTTCCCTTCGCAGGGACCACAAGAGTCTGTATCTCCACGATGAAAGTACGGCTTCCTTCGACTACAGGTGTGAATGCCACTCCGGATGGAAGGGTGCCGTTTCCCCTGAGAGATACAAAGACGGAAGCAGGATCCTTCACACCGTGAAGACCTGTGCCGTCCATTGTGAAAAGACCTATTTCATCAACAGATCCGAAACGGTTCTTGCTCGCCCTCAGAAGCCTGAGCCCGGTCTCGGCGCTTTCAAAATAAAGGACCGTATCGACCATGTGCTCAACTATTTTAGGACCGGCTATGCTGCCGTCCTTCGTCACATGTCCGACAAAGAAGATCGCAGCTCCTATCTTCTTCGCAAGAAGAGAAAGTTCCATGCAGCAGGCCCTCACCTGATTCGGAGAGCCCGCCATGGACGCAACAGAGGCGCTGTAGAGCGTCTGCAGCGAGTCGACGACGATATAACCCGGCGAGAGCTTTCCGATCGTTTCCAGAAGCGCCTCGAGCCTTGTATCGCAGAATACAGATATCGAGTCGCTTCTCAGTCCCAGTCTGTCGGCACGCATCCTGACCTGTGACGGAGATTCCTCACCTGAGACATAAAGGACAGAAGAGGATTCAGACAGCGAGGAAAGCATCTGTATCATTATCGTGGACTTCCCTATACCCGGTTCTCCGCCGACAAGGACGGAAGATGGCCGCATGACGCCTCCGCCAAGGACACGGTCAAGCTCATCTATTCCGGATGAGACCCGCATGGTGCTCTCTATCGGGATATCAGAGAGCTTCCTCACAGAATCATCCATCACAGACTGCGGTTCCTTTCCTGTCTGCTTCAGTTTCAGAGGGGCCTTCTCCTCTGTAAATGAGTTCCAGGCCCCGCATTCAGGACATCTTCCATTCCATTTGGACTCAACATGCCCGCACTCAGAGCAGACATACTGCACAGCACTCTCTCTTGCCATCAGAAATCAAGAAGCTCCACGTTGAAAATAAGGTATGAATCCGGCGGAATGACACCAGGGTATCCATACTCACCGTATCCGAGTTCCGGCGGGATGATGAGAAGACGTTTCTCGCCCTTCTTCATGGACTGGAGGGCCTCATTCCATCCGTCTATCACCTGACCGACACGGAATGTTGCCGGCTTCTCCCTTATGAGAGAGGAGTCAAAGACCTTACCGTTGAGAAGCTCTCCCTGATAATGGACAGTGACACTCTGTCCCATCTTGGGAGACTCCGTACCCGAACCTTCCTTGAGAACAATATACCTCAACCCGGTAGAGGTTTTGATTGCGTTAGGATATCTGTTCTCGATCTCCTTCTCAACCTTTTCGGTAGCAGCCTTATGGGCTTCCAGAATTTTCTTCTCAACATTCTCGACATAACTTGCGAAAGCAGCTCCGGATACATCAAATTCCTCTGCTTCCTTGCCGATCCTGATGATTTCAACAGAATCGATCCTGTCACCCTGCTCAATCGCATTTACAACATCCTGCCCCTCGATCACATGGCCGAATACTGTGTGCTTTCCATCAAGCCATGGTGTAGGAACATGCGTGATGAAGAACTGGCTTCCATTTGTGCCGGGACCTGCATTCGCCATAGAGAGAATACCAGGCCTGTCATGCTTCAGTTCAGGATAGAATTCATCGGGAAAGCGGTAACCGGGACCACCTGTACCATCCCCCTTGGGACAGCCTCCCTGAATCATGAAGTCCTTTATGACCCTGTGGAAGGAAAGTCCATCATAGAAAGGTGTCCCCTTATCCTCAATATTCAGGGAACCTTCCGCAAGTCCGACAAAGTTACATACCGTCATCGGGCAGCGCTTGTATTCAAGTTCAAGTGTTATGTCACCCTTATCTGTATGGATGACGGCATAAATTCCATCTTTAAGTTCACTCTTTTCCATATATCAATATCACTCCGTAAAAAGTTCCTCTCCATCTGACAGCAGAGAGTAAATTCTCTCAAGATCCTGCTGTGATCTGTAACGAATCAGAAGCTTTCCCCTGCTAAGGTTACCCTTGATCTCGCATCTGTTACCGATAGCAGAGACAAATCTCTCCTCGATTTCCGAGATCTCCGGGTCCTCTTCCTTCTCTTTCTTCTTCTGAACGATCTTATGTCCCTTATTGTATTCAGATGCAAGCTTCTCTGCCT
>CALXON010000015.1 GCA_944389985.1 uncultured Spirochaetaceae bacterium
AGAGCTCCTTGTCCAGATCCTGCATGTATTCGGATACCCTTGTCTTCAGTGCTCCGAAGTAATGATCCTCCATCTCCTGACCTTTGGGAGCTCTTGCCCCGAGGAGAGTTCTTCCGGTGTAGATCAGATCCTTGCGTCTGGCATAGTCCTTCTTGTCTATGAGGAAGTACTCCTGCTCCGCACCGACTGTGGTCACGACACGCTTCACGTCAGTCTTCCCGAAAAGATGGAGTATCTTCACAGCCTCGGCTGAGAGTGCCTCCATACTGCGCAGAAGCGGAGTCTTCTTGTCGAGTACCTCTCCTGAATATGAGCAGTAAGCTGTCGGGATGCAGAGCGTGTTGTCCTTTATGAATGCATAGCTTGTCGGATCCCATGCCGTATAGCCCCTGGCCTCGAATGTCGCCCTGATACCACCTGAAGGAAAGGATGAGGCATCGGGCTCTCCTTTTATCAGCTCCTTGCCGGAGAACTCAAGAAGAGCGCGCCCTCCGTCCTGAGGAGTGATGAACGCCTCATGCTTCTCGGCTGTTATGCTTGTCATTGGCTGAAACCAGTGTGTGTAATGTGTGCAGCCCTTCTCGACGGCCCACTTCTTGATCGCATTGGCCACGGAATTCGCCACATTTATATCGAGATCCTTACCCTCATCGACAGTACGTCTGAGTGCTTTGTAGACATCCTTGGGAAGTCTCTCCCTCATCACATCATCATTGAATACAAGCGAACCAAAATAATCGACAGCGCTCTCCATATTTCCTCCGGTTCCGTATGCTCTATTTTGGGGAAAAGAACATATTTTCCGCAAGGGGTTTCAGGCAGATGGCAAGGAAGTCACAAGGTGATACAATCGCGCTATGGCCACAGCAGACATGACCGTGGGAAGCACGGTAAAACATCTAATCGCATATTCTGTTCCCCTCATTCTGGGAAACATGTTCCAGCTGGCATACAATGCCATCGACTCGATGATTGCAGGCAGATTCATCGGAGCAGACGCCCTTGCAGCGACAGGCATGGCAGGTCCTGTCGTCAACATCCTCATTCTGGGAATCTCCGGAATATGTCTGGGTGCGGGTGTCCTGATGTCAGGATTCTTCGGTGCCAAGGATGAAAGACAGCTGAGGAAAGAGCTCTCAACGATGCTCACCTCGGGCCTGATCTTCTCAATCCTGGCGGCAATCATAGGAATCATCATAACGTCCCCGCTCCTTGTAGTGCTGAACGTACCAGGAGAGGTTCATGACATAACGATGATCTATCTCAGGATAATATTCATCGGAACTCCGTTCACATACATATACAACGCACTCGCATCCGCGCTGAAGAGTGTCGGTGACTCCAAGACCCCGCTCTACTTCCTTGCATTCTCATCCGTCCTGAACTGTGTTCTCGATCTCATCCTCATAGGCTATTTCGGGCTGGGAATAACATGTTCTGCTGTAACTACAGTCGTGGCGCAGGGAGTCTCCGCACTTCTCACTGCAATATATATATCAAGGAGGATTCCCATACTCTCAATAGGCATAAAGGATGTGACGATTGACAGGAACCTCCTGAAGCTCACGATGCAGTACGGCTCCGTGACAGCTCTCCAGCAGGCATGCCAGCCTGTAGGAAAGCTTCTGATACAGAGTGCGGTGAACACGCTCGGTGTCAGTGTCATCGCAGCCTACAACGCGGTCACGAGAGTCGATGACTTCGCATTCACTCCAGAGCAGAGCATCAGCCATGGAATAACGACTTTCACGGCACAGAACAGAGGCGCGGGAAAGAAGGAAAGGATCATCACAGGTTTTGCGAAGGGACTTGCCATCGAGGCATGCTATTTCGTGATCATCTGTACGGTAGTGCTTCTATTCAACAAACCGATCATGTCGCTCTTTGTCAGCGGCGAAGGAGCTGAGGAGATAATATTCCAGGGCCATCAGTACCTTTCAACGATGGCGTTCTTCTATATCCTTCCAGCTTTCACGAACGGAATACAGGGCTTCTTCAGAGGAATGGGCAACATGAAGGTGACACTCATCTCCACATTCATCCAGACATCGATAAGGGTCATCGCAACATTCATTCTGGTTCCGCATTATGGCATTCACGCAATTGCATACGCATGTGCGGCAGGCTGGATAATGATGCTTCTCTTCGAAGTCCCCTACTACTTCGTATACAAGAAAAAGCATGGATTATGATTCATCAGGTTCCTGAGATTTGCGTTATACAAGTCACCAGTGGTATAATAAACAGAAAAAGGAGTTCAGATGAAGCTGATACTATCAATAATACAGGCCGCAGATGAGACCGATACCGTACAGGAGCTCAACAAGCACGGTTACTTCGTGACGAAGCTCTCGACGACGGGAGGCTTTCTGAAGGCAAAGAACACCACTCTGCTGATCGGAACGGATGATGAGAAGGTTGACGGAGCCATTGAGATACTTAAAAAGTATGCAGGACACAGAATGCAGCTCTCTCCTGTCGCAAGCTCTGACATGCGCATCTTCAGTCCGTCAGGTGCACACATGGCGGAAGTTCCTGTAGGCGGCGGAGTCGTATTCATCATAGACATAGATAAAGCAGAGAAGTTCTGAGCCCGGCTGGAAGATTTTCCAGACCGGAACAACAGCTCCCTGCTTATCTCTGACCATTTTTCACTTCCAGATGGAATGGGGCCTGCATGTGATGTGCAGGCTCATTATTTTCAGATGGCATCATCTGCAGTATAGGCTCCGAGAGAACCGGCTTTCACCTGAATGCAGATATAGCTTATAGGGCTGTCTGAAGCTGCGAAGAACTGTCTCTTGCCTGCAGGAGCGATCCTGATCCAGTCACCTTCAGAGAGAGCTACCTCATCTCCGTCGATCACAGCCTTACCCTTTCCTGAAAGAACGAAATAAATCTCTTCATTCGCCTTATGTGCGTGGACGAACGGAACGGAGGCTCCTGCAGGAAGTGTGTTCACACTGATCTCTGCGCCTGTAAGTCCGAGCTTGTCATGGAGTTCTGTCCGGGCTCCTTCTGCTTTTCCAATTTTCGTGTAATTGCTCATAGTGTTTTCTCCTTGTGTACTACAATCTATTTTAAAGAGCAAAAGAAGAAAAGTACGCACAAAAAAGTAACTGCGTACTTCTTTCTGAATGTGTGATAGGATAAACTCATGAAATCGAAATTACCGGAATGTCCTGTCGCGACAACTGTCAGTCTAATCGGAAGCAAATGGAAGCTCCTGATTCTCCGTAATCTCTCAAGTCGTCCCTGGAGATTCAATGAGCTGCAGAAATCACTGGAAGGAATATCTCAGAAAGTACTGACGGCAAGCCTCAGGGAACTTGAGTCTGATGGCATCATATACAGGAAAGACTATCATACGAATCCGCCCAAAGTGGAATATGGTTTGAGTGACATGGGAGAAAAACTGCAGGATCTTCTTACAGTGATGGCCGATTTCGGAAACTATTACAAGAACGCATTATGATCGGTACTTTTACAGGAGCAAACAAGCCTCACAAAGAACCATATGCGTG
>CALXON010000016.1 GCA_944389985.1 uncultured Spirochaetaceae bacterium
CTTCCATCACCTGTCTATATTCTATCGCAAAACGCTTCTGTACGATATCATGTTAAGAGTAAATCTTCGCCTCCGAAATAAGTGTTCCTCTTCTAAGCAACCGAGAGGGCTGCTAAAATTAATGAGAAAATACAGTAGCTGCTGGAATAAATCCTGAAAGCGCATTATTTCTAAGCTGATGATGGTCTCCAGATGATAGCCAGATTCCGAAAACTTGCTTCGCTACTCTCTGTATATAAGAAATAAGGAGCGGCTCCTTGGATTACCGCTCCTCGCTTCAAAGAATAAGGCTTTGTATCACCTTCTTTGTGTGTTAATGGGCCCAGCTGGATTTGAACCGGCGACCCAAGGATTATGAGTCCTTTGCTCTAACCGCTGAGCTATAGGCCCTTAAAACATCGTTCTGTACTTTAGCAAGGAAAATACATCGTAGTCAACATACACTGAATAATGAATATGTCCAAAAGGATGGCACTTTGTTATAATCCCCTCTGGAGGAGGAAAATATGGTATCAAGAGACAAAGCTCTGGAGCTTTTCAGAAAATACAACAAATCAGAAAGCCTTTATCACCACGCACTTGAAGTGGAAGCTGTCATGAGAGAGGCTGCCGCAAAATCCGGAGAGGATCAGGACTACTGGGGGATTGTCGGTCTTCTTCACGATATCGACTGGGAGATGTTCCCGGAAGAACATTGCAAGAAGGCTCCTGAGCTCCTGAAGGAGATAGACCTTCCTGATGACATGATCCATGCCATCTGTTCCCATGGATACGGACTTGTGACGGATATCCAGCCCGAAAGGCAGATGGAGAAGATGCTCTACACCATCGATGAGCTTTCAGGTCTTGTCCATGCGACAGCACTCATGAGACCGGAGAAGATGAAAGGAATAACGGTCAAGTCCGTGAAGAAGAAATGGAAGGAGAAATCCTTTGCCGCAGGTGTTAACAGGGAAGTCATCTCAAAAGGTGCGGAGATGCTCAACATGGACATCTCTGAGCTCATACAGCTCACAATCGACGGCATGACAAAAGTCGCGGCGGAAACAGGACTATGGCCGGCAGAAGGCTGAAGGACATACATAAAGGAATCATATGCATACTCATCTCGGCATCAAGCTTTGCCGTGATGAATATGCTTGTCCGTCTTTCAGGAGATGTTCCATCACTTCAGAAAAGCTTCTTCCGCAATGCTGTAGCGGCAGTTTTCGCTCTGGTGATCATACTGAAAGAACGTCATGAGACCTCTGTAGACAGAAAGAACATTCCTCTTCTGATACTGCGCTCTCTTCTGGGAACGGTAGGGGTTGTGTGCAATTTCTATGCTGTGGATCATCTGATGCTCTCAGATGCGACAATGCTCAACAAGCTCTCACCTTTCTTCACACTCATCTGCAGTGCAATATTCCTGAAAGAGAAAGTCAGTCTGAAGGAAATCCTTATAGTCATAGGCGCCTTCACCGGCAGCCTTTTCATCATCAAACCATCATTCTCGAACGCGGACTTCGCAGTCTCCCTGATAGGACTTCTCGGAGGACTTGGAGCCGGGAGTGCATATGCATGTGTCAGAGCACTTGGAAAGCGAGGAGAGAAAGGCCCTGTGATAGTCCTTTTCTTCTCTGCCTTCTCTTGCCTTGCCACCCTGCCCTCGATTCTCTTCTTCTACAGCCCGATAACTGCAGCACAGACCGGCCTGCTTTTGCTTGCAGGTCTTTTCGCAGCCTTCGGTCAGTTCGCGATAACGGCAGCCTACTCTTTCGCTCCTGCACGAAAGATCTCCGTATATGATTATTCCCAGGTCATATTCTCAGCACTTCTGGGATACATCGCATTCGCACAGATTCCTGACTACCTCAGCTTCATAGGCTATTTCATCATAATACTCATGGCAGTACTGATGTTCCTGCTGCAGAAAAGCCTTGAAAATAAGATGGGCAATCAGTAATCTCAAAGCTATGCGCATTACTGGCGGCAAATATCTGAGACGGCAGATAATCTGTCCTCCGGGAATCATACGCCCGGCCATGGACATGATGAGAGAGTCCCTTTTCTCAATCCTCGGTGATATCGAAGGAGTGTCTTTCCTCGACCTTTTCTCAGGATCGGGCTGTGTCGCGATAGAAGCGGCCTCAAGAGGAGCGGAGCCTGTGCATCTTGTGGAGATGGACAGGGGGAAGAAGGAGACGATAGAGAAGAATCTCTCATTCGTGACGGAGAGTCACAGGCTTTTCATGATGGATGCATTCAGATTCATCTCCTCTACCCCGTACAAGTACTCTGTCGTATACGCAGATCCTCCATTCCCTATGGAGAACAAGATAAGACTTGCCGAGGAATGCAGCAGATCCAGAATCATAAAAGAGAAAGGAATGTTCATCATCCATCTGCCTGCTGAGGAGAGAAAGCTCTGGCCGGATGATGTTGAGAATCTGCATCTGACAGATGAGAGAAAATACGGAAGATCTGTTCTTCTGTTCTACAGACCTGTGGAGGAATAAGGAAATGACAATAGACAATGACAATGTTGCTTACAGAGATTACTATGTCAGAGCCAGTGATACTGACATGTTCTACCATGCAACGGTACCCTTCTATTTCTCAGCCATTCAGGAGATGGGAGGAGAACACGCAGCAGAGCTCGGTATCTCAATAGAAGACCTCCAGAGAGAAAGGAACTGGACCTGGGTCATAACAAGGACGAGAGTCAAATTCTTCGGAACCTCTTCCTGGCGTGACACAGTGAATCTCGTGACATGGCCACAGCAGCCATACAGGCTCCACTGCCCCCGTGTTGTTGAAGGGTTCCTCAACAATGAGAAGCTCTTTGAGGCCATGACGCTCTGGGCAGTGATCGATCTGGAAAGGAAAAGACCTGTAAGACCAGCAGAGGTCATGAGCGACATACCTCCGGCCCCGGCAGATAAGTATTTCATTGATCCGGAGATCGGAAAGATCATGAAGTATACGGATGCGGAGAAGCTCCGTGAGTATCCTATATACAGACCTGAACCGGAATACTACGACATCGATTACAACAAGCATGTGAACAATGTTGTCTACCTAAGGTGGATAATGGAAGCCATGGATGAGGACATCCTCAAGGCATACAGGCCTTCAATGATCGATGTACAGTGGGAACACCAGACATTCAGCCATGACAACATCTACGGACAGACAGCCCTGACCTGTGATGACGGAGAGAAGCTCTCATTCGTACACAGAATCATGAAGGAAGAGTACGGCAAGGATGACACAGTCCTATTTGAGGCATGTTCCGAATGGGTGAAGAAGTGATCTGAGGTCACGGATATATCCTGACAACAGCTCCTACGGGGGCTGTTTTTAGTAAAAAGTCCTGTCCATTGCTGAACAGGACTGGATGAAAGGAGATGCCGTATTAATTCATCTCAGCAAGGATATAATCAATCATATCCACTGCTTCAGCTGCTGCTGACTCAACTGCTGAAGAGTCATATGCAACTTTCTCGACCGCATCATTGAGAACCTTGACTATCTCTGAATTGCCGGACAGGGCATTTCTGTAAAGTCCCTGATTCTCCTGAGCATACTGTGTGGCCTTTATGATCTCAGCATCAATGAGACCTTCCTCCTCACAAAGCTGCTGGATGGAATCCACAGGAGGTACAGAACGCACATCACCGAGAATAAGACCGGCTTCCGGATTGTTGAAGAAGTAGTTCAGGAACTTCGCAGCCTCTTCCTTGTTCTTGCTGGCAGATGATATGCAGAGAAGCTGTGATGGTGTGATGATGAGTCCTGTGTTCTTAGCATCCTCAAGTACAGGAAGAATGAATACACCCATCTCATTTCCTGGAGCCATATCGCTGGTTACTGCACTGTAGAGACTTGTCCACGAGAACTCACAGACGATGTTACCCTGCAGCCAGTCAGGATTTGTCCATACTGAATTGAGGAATACGTTTCCTTCCTGGATTGGAACCACTACTCCATCAGCATAAAGGGATGCGATATATGTAAGTACCTCTACAAGATTCTCCGTTGTGAATCCTCTTGTATAATCATCCTGAATGAGCTGGTTGCCTGTCCTCTGTACAAGATATGGAAGAAGGACGAACTCAGTCATATCAACAGTATCCGCATTGAAGAAATACTTCTCAGGATCCTGCTGGTGTACTGTCATTCCGATGTCATGGAAATCTTTCCATGTCCACTTTGTATCAAGGGAAGTTGGAATACCGAACTGCTCCGCAAGAGTTCTGTTTATGATTGCCGTTCTTGCATTGACTCCGGTAGGAAGTCCGATAAGCTCTCCGTTGTATGTTCCATTGTCAGCAAGGAACTGCGGATCGAATCCTGAGATATCGAGAACATTGCCATACTGTGTGATTTCCTCGAAGAATCTGTTTCCATCAGCTGTGAAATCTCCCATCCATGGTGGATTGAGCTGGACGATATCGGCAACAGTACCGCCTGCAAGCTGTGTGGCTATCATTTCCCTCTGGCTCTGTCCTCTGTATTCAGCAGAGATCGTCACGCCGGGATTCTCAGCCATGTATTTGTCAATCACTTCGATTGTTGCCTTATGTCTGACATCATTTCCCCACCAGGAAAACCTTAAATTCACAGATCCATCTGAAACGCCGGCTTTCTCTGCTGATCCACTTGCCAGTACAGGAGTAACAGCAAGAGCAACAAGCAGGATGGCTGCTAAAATGGTTCTACCTTTTCTCATATTCAAATCCTCCTTCTGGAATATTTTCAGATAAGGTTGTTCTCCAGGGCCGCCGTATAGTACCGCAGGAGAGGAATCAGAGTCTGCGCAAATCTCTTTGGACCAACAGGGCAGTTATAAATGACCGTATGAGCGTCTCTCTTGATCTTCGAGAAATCATAGATAGGAGGATTGTTCTCTCTTGTTATCCACGAGAACATTCCAAGACCTTTTTCAAGATACCTGATATCCCCTGTAAGCTCATACCCTATTTCCAGCGTCTCAAGAACCATACCGTTCAGATTCTGATACCTGATTGACGGATGCATCTTTCCGAGGAACATATCGAGTCGGGTGTTATAGCAGTTCTCCACAATGTCATCAATGACAGTAAGAAGCGTCTGCCTGATATCCTCTCTCTGGTCAAGCTTGTAGTAGCTGTAAAGCCCTCCGATACCGACCTGCATCATGAATGGAACCCTGTCCATATAATTGTCAGGATACGGACTTGTCCATGTTCCATAGAGGCGTGCCCATTCAATATATGTCTTCACGATCGGAAGACAGTCTTCCTTCCATTTCTCATCGTGAGTCTCTGCATAAAGATCGACAAAGTTTCTCAAAGCCCAGCCTATCTCACGGGGTTCCACCATTCCCGGCTTGTTATAGATAGGCAGCTTCACCAGCTCCTCAAGCTTCTCTCCTATTGTCATGGCTGTGTCATAAGCTTCCCTGTACCCCGTCAGATGGTAGTAATCCAGGAAGCCCTGTACCCATTGATGGCTTGGAACCATCTGTCCTGATACATGATTGACACTATGGGTATAAAGCAGACCTTCATGATATGGAGACTCGCTGAAATGACAATAATCAACATCCATCCAGTGGCGTACTGCAGCCTGGGCATAATCGAAGTATCTCCGGTCTCCTGACCGTACAAACATGACAATGAAGTCATGTATCATGTCATATTCATTGTTGATCCAGATATCCCGCCCAAGACTGCGACCCTGCTTGCTGTACTCCCATTCAGGGCAATCTCCGAAGTTGAGGAAACCCAGACCTTTCGCACGCGAATCGACAAAACGATACAGGAATCTTTCTGTGACGGGATCGAAAAGTTCGCTCACCTCTTTTCCGAAAGATCCAGCAGCGATGAATTCAGATGAAGGGCTGCACCCCACCGGAGGCATCTCAAATGTCAGGAGCTGATCGATAACCTCATGGTCCGAGGCATCTCCATCCATACAGAAAATGAAGAATCTTGAAGTCTTCTGTACTCCCTGAGGAAATTCTATCGGCTCATAGTCATCCGGATAGAATGAAAGACTGATACTTTTCTGATCAGCAGACAGGGCTTTCGGAAAATTCTGATATGCCTGATATATCTCTGTTCCGATCAGCTGACGGCCCGTCTTCCATGTACAACCGAAAGTCGAGAACATAACCTCGGGGAACATCTCATTTGGTGTCTCAAGAATCGTATCAGCAGAAACAGAGGCACTGACCACGCCATCCGCATCAGCCTCGGTTGCATGAAAATTGAAACTGGAAGTATAGAGCTTCTTGACCGTATCCTTATCTCTTTCCGGTATGATCCTGAAGGAAAGTCCGTGAAGAACCTCTCTCGGATAAGCGTCATCATATTTCAATCCGGCCTGTTCATTGTTTATCGTGAGCGCCGACTTATGACTCTGCCGTGATCTTTCCGTATTTATTATCTGATACTCCGCTTCGATATACTCCGTACCTGCCCAGAATCTGATGCGGAATATGTAATCAAACCAGCTCCTGCCGGAGACATCAGTATGTCTGCCATGGGTGCTCAGTGAGACAAAGAGAGGACCAGTCTCTTCCACCTGCCACCCATCATCTCCGACAAGGGCCGCATATTCGGACTCTCCATCAGAGATGAACGGTCCTTCTGTTACGGCAACAGTCCTGCCTTCTCTGATGATTCTTTCAATGATGCCATTTCCTGAGGCACCAAGCTCAACGGATATAAGCCCGTTATCAAGGATGATACCGGACTCTGCTGTCTTCTCAACCGCTACAGCATGATATGTGATCTCTGGACGATTCACGCCGACTGATGGACTTTCAGTGAATCTGAACTCCGTGTTGTGGTTTGCTCTGAAAGATGCAAGAAACCTCAGGACAAGATATCTTATGGATCCATCGTCATGACAAGAAGTTATGACAGGCTGGAAAGGATAGATGTTCTCTCCGTCCGTAAGTACATTTCTGCATATTGAATCCGGAAAAAGCTCTCCTTTGCAGAAAGGGAGCATCACTGATACAGGCTGTGCTTTCCTGTCATATCTTGATACGGTCTCGAAGCAAATGGACTTCATGGAAAAATGGTAGCATCGCCATAAAGAGCCATGTGTTCTCAGTTTCTATCAAAAGGTATCATTTCTTATCTTCTGAAGAGGGATCTTTGTGGTGATGTGCAACCCACCGCCTTCAATATTCAGCATGCGGAGTCTGGCTTCAGGTCCGAAAATCAGCTCAAGACGGCGGTTGACGTTATATAGCCCTATATGATGAGAAGGAGGGGTATCCTGCCTGAGACTTTTACGGATCGAGAGAAGGTTCTCATTGCTCATCCCCGGGCCATTGTCCGAGATGGCGATGAAGAGGAAATCATCAAACCGCTTCAGCCGGATCCTGGCGGTAGTCACCTGCCCGTCGGGGCGGATTCCATGCTGGAAGATATTCTCAAGTACGGGCTGAAAGAACATACGGATGAAATTCAGTCCTTCTATCTCTTCTTCCTCATAGTCCCAGAGTACGATTGCCCTTCCCCGCATTCTCAGATCCTGCAGTCTTATATACATCCTTGTTATGGATATCTCCTCTTCAAGGGAAACCAGCTGAGAAGGATTCTGGATTGAGTACCGCAGTATGGAAGAGAAAAGCCCTATCATATGACTTGCCTCGGACCTCAGCTCATCATCATTTACCGCAATATCGATCATCTGGAGCGTATTGAAAATGAAATGAGGATTGATCTGATACTGCAGAGCCGACAACTGAGTCCGTGTCAGATCAAGCTCGCCCTGCACAACCTTCTCCTTCAGCCTTGTTTCCCTTATATAGCTTCTTGCGATCGACTCAACGACATAATGATACATGTCGAAATGGGCAACAGGGTCGATGACGATATCATCAAGGCCTCCGTTCTTCTCGAAAAGCTTCAGCATCTCATTGATCTTCTTATATGAATTCCTTGTAAGAACAAGTGAGATTATGGCGGAGGCTATGAAGGCCGTACCCATCACAAGATTAAGGATCAGGAATATTGAATGGGATGCGTCGTGCACGACACTGTCCGGAATATATGAGACAAGACGGTAATTTCCTTCAAGAAGATCATGGCTCTGTCTGAGATAGCTCTCCTGAGAAACCAGCGGATATTGTGTCTTGAAGACATGATTACCGGTTATCACCTCTCCATTACTGTCAGCAAGGAAAAGTTTCTCACTAGGATACTGAGTTGCCATATCAAGCATGTCACAGACATATGCCTCATTGATGTTGATTGCCAGAACCATTCCATATTTCAATGCTGTTATGAAGGTGATGACATCAGTTCCCCTTCCTTCAAATGCGTTTAGCATGACATTGTTCTTCTGCAGCACAGAACCTGATGATCCGGCAAGACTATCCATGAACTGCTCATTACCAAAACCGTTTATTCTCCTTACTGAGCCTCCGATGACGATATAATCAGAATCTTCCTTATAAAGACAGACCGAATGGATATATGGAGCGGAAGCAATGAAATCATCAAGAAAGTTGTTGTACGCGACAAATGCAGGATTGTTCTCCGCCGAGTACCCGTTCTGGAATACCGAGAGCAGAGCAATAAGCATATCGGCATGGGTATTCACATAAATTCCTATCCTTGACGAACTGAAAAGCATGTCCTCAATAGAGGCCCCTGACATATTGAATACCGTATTCGTATTCGTCTCGATGAGACTGATGACATCCCGTTCGACGACAGCAATCGCTACGAGACAGAATATGATTACGGGAACCAGCAGAAGAACGAAATATGTAATCAGATTCTTTATGAAGAAGACCCTGCGGATCTTTGCTACCGAATTATTCCCTGAATCCATTTTCTCTGCATTCCCTCGGGCTGTCTCCCCAATAGTTCCTGAAGGCCCTCGTGAAGTTTTTCGGATTGTCATATCCTACCATGTATGCGATCTCGTAAATCCTGAAACTTCCTTCCTCGATCAGACGACGGGCGTTTGTCATCTTCACCTCAATCAGATAATCAGAGAAATTCTGACCTGATACCTTCTTGAATATCTTTGATACATAATTGGTACTCATCTTCATCTCAAGAGCGACGCTCTCAAGGGAGGCGGTCCTGAAGTTTCTGAGCACACTTCTCTTAATGTTCTCGACAAGCTTGCTGTAATAACCTTCAGAATTGCCTGCAGATGTCTTCTTGTCAAACTTCTCATCAAGCTTCTCCTTCAGTTCGATAAGAGTCAGGGCAAGTTCCTCCGTTGAGACAGGCTTCAGAAGGTAATTTGATACCTGATACCTTATGGCTTCCTTCGCATATTCGAAATCACTGAATCCGCTGAGTATTATGACAGGAACATCCGGCATGAATCCTCTCAGTTCCTTTATGAAAGCAAGCCCATCCATAAATGGCATCCTTATATCCGTAACAACAAGCTCAACAGGATTCTCCATCAGATAGCGCAGGGCATCACAGGGATTCTGAAATGAAGCTGAGACTGTAAAGCCATAGGAGTTCCAGTCAATCTTCTTGCGGAACCCTTCAAGAAACAATGCCTCATCATCAATCAGAACAACGTTGTACATCAGTACTCCTATAGCGAATTATGATACCTTTTTTCGAAAACGATAGCCTACGGTCCTATTTATTTCAATGATAACCTGATTCTGGCTTATAGGAGGATCTTATCATGAAGCCAGCACTGCTCAGATCCAATAAACTAGAAAAATACTGGGGCCTTGTCTTCATTGCACCCTGGATTGCCGGATTCCTCATCTTCCAGGCATATCC
>CALXON010000017.1 GCA_944389985.1 uncultured Spirochaetaceae bacterium
TCGATACCTTCTGCCTATCATAGATGCTCTGAATCTCTGCCTTGCGTTTGTTGTACCACTGGTTTGCCGCCTTGACGGCTGATCCTTTTATGACGAAGGCATCGCCGTCCGGATACGAATATCCTGCGAGGATGTTGTCAACACCCGGGTCGAGGGCAAAAGCCGCTTCTTCTCCTTTACCCTTATGTACTTCTTCTGTCCTTCTTCCTCCTTATGGACTATGGTCACATCATAGAGCTTCCCTCCGAACCGCGGCTTGACCTCGAGCTGTGCGATCTTTCCCTCGAGCTCCGGGAGCCTTATGCCTAGCACGAGCTCCCTGGCCTTTATGCTGTATGCCTTACGGAACCGCTCCGTCAGGCCGATATGCACGCCATCCTACCCGGGCCTTGCGCTCCGCCCGGCGACAAAGAACGACCATAGCTCCTCCTTGCCAAGATATTTCGGCAGGCGCACCTTATCCTTATCCTTCGCGGCTTTCTTCGCGCCGAAGAACGATACGAAGTCGCGATGGACATGGTTTATCGTCTGGTCGGCAATGTCGCAGATGAGCATGCCGTAGTTCTCGTTGAGGCGCGTATCGGCCGAGAGCTTCTTCCTGCCGATGTACTCATTGTCGGAGAACAGGTGCTGGCGCGCGTTGTACACGCCGGTGTTCCTCAGGCGTGCGGAATGGAAGCACAGCATCCTGAGGATGAGAGCCTCCTCCGGAGACGCCGGATAGTAATGATTGCATATCGCACCTGTCATGCATATATTATACCGCGGAACAGGATATCCCTAAACCAGACAGGATAAAAAAATCAGGAATCGCGATCTGCGCATTCCTCCCGCCGCCTATGAGGCGGGGGCTTCCTGCGTCACGATTTGGTGAAGCGCTCTATCGACAGGGCCTTACCTGTGGCGACATCCGCGGTTATTATCACACCCTGGATGCTTCCCTTGCCCTCTGCGACCTCGCTTCTGATCGGTAGCTGGGTCATCTGCCTCTCAATGGACTTCTGCGGATCAGAACCGATGACTGCATCAAGCACTCCGGTAAGTCCCAGATCCGTTATATACGCACACCCTCCCGGAAGGATCTTCTCATCAGCTGTCTGCACATGTGTATGTGTTCCGACAAGTGCGGTGATCTTTCCGTCGAGGAAGAATGCCGAGGCCTCCTTCTCCTCCGTGCTCTCAGCATGGAAATCGACAAAGATGAGGTTCGTCTCCTTCTTCACCTCACGGATGGCTTCGGAGATCCTTTTCAGAGGATCGTCTATCGGAGACATCATCATCCTGCCCTGCGCGTTTATGACAGCATATGTGACAGGGCCTTTCTTTCTCACGGTCCAGCCTCTGCCATGACATGGCTCGGGATAGTTCACAGGCCGTAGGATATCCTCAGCAGAATCAAGGATCGGGATTATGTCATCCTTCTGCCAGATGTGATTGCCGCTCGTGATCACATCGACGCCCATGTTCTTGAACGACCTGTAATCATCCGCAGTTATACCGAAACCACCGGCTGCATTCTCGCCGTTGACGATCACAATATCTATCTTGTTGTCCCTGACAAATGAAGAGAGCCCCAGAAAAAGGGCTCCCATTCCGGCCTTGCCTGAGACATCTCCTATCATCAGAACCCGTACCGTATCGTTCTTCACTGATTACCTCGCATATTCGGTGAATCTCGTCTCCCTTATGATCGTTACCTTTATCTTGCCGGGATACCTGAGTTCAGCCTCGATCCTCTCTGCGATTCCCTTTGCAATGGTCCTTGCCTGATCATCGCCGATCTTCTCGCTGTTCACCATTATCCTGAGCTCACGACCCGCCTGGATGGCGAATGCGTTGTCGACACCATCAAAGCTCTTCGCGATTCCCTCAAGGGACTCGAGGCGCTTGATGTAGTTGTCAAGGCTCTCACGTCTGGCTCCGGGGCGTGCCGCGGAAATGGCATCTGCGACCTGGACGATTATGGACTCTATGCAGTTCGGCTCGACATCATTGTGATGGGCAAGCACGCAGTTCACGACCTTCGGATCCTCTCCGAGCCTCTTCACGAGCTCTCCGCCGATCTCAGCATGGTTCGCCTCGCTCTCTGTCTCGGCTCCCTTGCCGATATCATGCAGAAGTCCGCCACGCTTGGCGATCTCCGGATCCGCACCGACTTCAGAAGCGATCATACCTGCAAGTATTGCCACTTCCTTTGAGTGGAGAAGCACGTTCTGTCCATAGCTGGTCCTGAAATGGAGACGACCGAGCGCCCTTATCATCTCAGGTCCCATGTTGTGGATACCGAGATCGAACACGACCTTCTCTCCCTCATCGACTATGACACGGCCGACTTCCTTGGAGACCTTGTTGACAACCTCTTCAATGCGTGCTGGATGAATGCGTCCATCCTGTACAAGGCGTTCAAGAGCTACTCTTGCGATCTCCTTCCTCACCGGATCGAAACAGGATATGACAACGGCCTCAGGGGTATCATCGATGATGATATCAACTCCTGTGAGCGTCTCGAGCGTACGGATATTCCTTCCCTCACGCCCGATGATCCTACCCTTCATCTCGTCACTCGGAAGTGAGACCGATGCAGTTGTCGTCTCTCCGGAAACCTCGGTTGCAAGACGCTGGATTGATGTCACGATGATGTCACGGGCAACCTTGTCAGCCTGTATCTGGGCCTCCTGTTCGATCTTGTTGACATACACCTGTCCATCATGCTCGGCATCCCTCTTCATCTCCTCGATGATGAGGTTCTTTGCCTCGTCCCTCGTCATTGAAGCCACACGCTCAAGCTCAGAGCGCAGTGTCTCCATCTTCTCCTCAGCTTCCTTTTCCTTGAGGCTGAGCGCCTCATCCCTCTCTCCAAGCTGCTGCTTTATCTTCTCAAGCTCCTCGTGTCTGTGATCAAGATTCTCCTCTTTCTGCAGAAGCCTTCTCTCTGATTTCTGCAGCTCAAAACGTCTCTCTCTTGCTTCCCTTTCCTGCTGCTGCTGTTCTTTCAGAAGCTTGTCACGAGTTTCAAGAAGAATTTCTCTGGATTCCGCCTCCGCCTTGGAGACAGCCTCATCCGAGATTCTCTTAGCTTTCTGTTCTGCCGAAGTCAGCTTTGACTTGGCATATATCCAACGGGCAATGACGCCAATTGCAATACCTAAGCATAGACATAGGAGAGAAATCAATAATGTTGCCATATATTCATTCCTCCTCTCTGAATTAATATTCTGATATTGCCGCAAAGGGCGGATGCTGTCAATGTATTACTACCCGTCAGGGGTTACTGAAAAACAACGGTTTTGCACACCCTGTCGGAAATTATGCGCACAAGTAGCATACAATAAAAATATCTTATGTTTGATTTTTAAAACCGAAAGTTTGAAAAGTCATGATTTTCAGGGTGAAAAGTTATTGAAAAGTCATAAAAATGGCCTGATAATATTATTGAAAAATCACAACGGCTTCTTATATCACGGAGATAACTCAATGCTTTATAGAAAAATAGCAAGCAGGATAGAGAAACATCTGCTATCAAAGGAGAAACCAATTCTTCTTATCGATGGAGCAAGACAGGTTGGCAAGACATACATAATCAGGGAGATCGGCAGAAAACTCTACAGGAACTTCATTGAGCTCAACATGATAGAAGATGCTGAATCATCCAGACTGTTTGCGAATGTCAGGACAATTGATGACTTTTATCTTCAGGTAAGTTCAATCGCCGGAACCAGGATGAATGATAAGGATTCCACACTGATATTCCTCGATGAGATACAAGCATATCCTCACCTTCTGACCATGCTGAAATTTCTTGCTGATGACGGCAGGTACACATATATCGCAAGCGGATCAGAACTTGGTATTGCCCTCTCCGAAACAAGCTCAATTCCTATCGGAAGCATAGAGAAAATAAGAATGTATCCTCTGGACTTTGAGGAGTTCCTGATGGCAAACGGATTCGGTCAGGAGGCAATAGCATCAGTCAGAAGACATTTTCAGGATCTGGAGTCCATAAACGAAGCGATGCATTCCCGGATAATGGATCTTTTCAGGAAATATCTCCTTGTAGGGGGGCTCCCGCAGGCTGTTGATACATATATAAAGACAAACAATATAGCTGAAGTAAGAAGGATACACAGCCAGATAGTCGATTTCTATTCTGCAGATGCATCGAAGTATGACAAGGAGAGAAAACTCTTCATCCAGCGGATATACTCAATGAT
>CALXON010000018.1 GCA_944389985.1 uncultured Spirochaetaceae bacterium
GTCACTGCAAGCAGCAGCGTCAGCAGGGCTGAGAATGAAAGACACAGGAGAGGTCTTCCTGTATTGAATATGCGGTTTGAAACTGTCAGCAATAACTCTGTTGAGGCTTTATCCTGAGTATCAGTAATCGTGATCATTTTATGTACCCCAGATTCTTCGACAGTTCATCGGCCGTATTCTTCAGATACGGTATGGTTATGCTAGCCATGGATTCAGAGAACCTGTCACGGTGCATTCCGACTCCGATTGCCGCTATTGTCTCACCAGCATAATTGAGAACAGGGACTGCAATGCTTGCTGTCTGTTCTTCCATCTCTCCCAGATTTATTGCAAATGATTGATTTCTTATTTCCGCAAGCTGGGTTTTGAGGGTATTCAGATCTGTTATTGTATTGTCTGTATATTTTATGAACTGATAATTCCTGTAGAGCCTTGAAAGTTCATCTCCGGAGAGAGATGACAGCAGGCATTTTCCAGTTGATGAGCAGTATGCAGGATTCCTCTTTGAAACCTGCATTGATGATTTCAGGACAGAGTAGTTATCAATGGTGAGGAGATAAACGACATCGGTTCTGTCAAGGATACAGAGATGAACGGCACAGTTTGTCTTTGCCTGCAGCCTCAGTAAAAGCGGTTTCGCCTCCACCTGCAGTTCAAGTGCATCGATTCTGGAACTTGCAAGATGAACGACATGGAGTCCGAGTCTGTATCTGTGAGATGCCAGATCCTTCTCGAGGTATCCGGATTTCTCAAGAATGGAGACACACCTGTATACAGTGGATTTATGCAGTCCCGTATGCTCTCCGATTTCCTTCAGTGTGAGATACGGCCCGTTCGATGCGAAGAGATCGAGTATCTGTAGTGTATTCTGAACCGACTGCAGTGTTTCGCTCATATTCAGATTATATTCCTCAATTTCCTGTTTTCTATTCTTTTCTCTGCCTTTGATTCGCTATGTGAATATTCTGATTCACAATGCGGAACATTCAAATTTGACAACTCGCATTGGCTGTCTGACGATGAACTCAGAAGGAGGGGAGCTGTGGTTCTTCGAGGAAAGGTATATAAAGTTGTTTCCATCTGCATACTGCTTGCAGGAATAGTCGTTCTGGGACTTTCATTGAAACTTCCTTTCGGTTCATTCAGCCACCCGAAAGCAGGTTTTGTTCCTACAGTGTTTTCTGTCATATGGGTTTTCCTTGCAGCTATCAGCTGTGTTCTTGAACTCAGAAAACCGGATAAGACTCCAGATGGCTTCAAGGACATCGACTGGAAGAAATGGTTCATGTACATAGCAATCTGTGTCGTGTATCTGATCCTGCTGCATATTGCCGGTTATCTTGTGTCCACCTTCATCTGTCTGGTGGCAATGATAAAGATGGCGGGATACGGCTCTCTCCGTAAATCCATCGTGATCTCTCTCATCTTTACAGTGCTTGTCTATCTGCTGTTCGCATACGCAATGAATATCTCATTGCCGAAGCCGTTTTTTATGTAGGAGGGTGTATGCTTGATTCTCTGATTCTTCTCGGACAAGGTTTCATAGCCAGTCTGACCCCGATAAATCTCCTTGCGGCTTTCTGCGGTGTGCTCATAGGAACTCTCATAGGTATTCTTCCCGGACTGGGAATATCCGGAACAGTTGCGATTCTTCTTCCCATATCATATGGAATGAATCCTCTTACGGCCATCGTCCTCATTGCAGGTGTCTATTATGGTGCACAGTATGGAGGTGCAATAACCTCCGTTCTGGTCAATATGCCAGGAGAGGCGACCAGTATCGTTACATGCTTTGACGGATTCCCGCTTGCCCAGAAAGGGCAGGGAGGAAAAGCTCTTGCAGTCTCTGCGATAGCATCGTTTGTCGGAAGCATCATCGGACTTGTCGGAATGACTTTCTGTGCAACACAGCTTGCCCGTATCGCTCTGTCGTTCGGGAAAGGAGAGTTCTTCGCAATAGTCGTATTCGGTCTTCTGCTTCTGACAAACCTGTCGGGTAAGAACAGACTGAAGGGAATAATAGTCGTTTGTATCGGAGTCCTTGTCGGATGCATCGGTATTGATGAGCTTTTCGGAACATTGAGATTCACATTCGGTGTCGTTGATCTCTATAAGGGAATTGAGTTCGTAACATTCATAATGGGAGTCTATGGCATCACCGAACTCATGACTGCCATCTGTACGAAAGAGGAACATGTAGAGCTTACAGAGTTCACGATGAAGGACCAGTATCCTGACAGAAAGGAGATGAAGGAGATCTCCGGAGCCATGATCCGTGGCAGTCTTGTAGGCTTCTTTGTCGGACTCGTTCCAGGAGCCGGTGCAACTATATCATCATTTGCGGCATATGGATTTGAGAAGTCATACAGCAAACATCCTGAGAAATTCGGTACTGGCTGTCTCCAGGGAGTGGCTGCCCCGGAAGCATCGAACAACTCTGCAATATATGCAGGCATGGTTCCTCTTCTCAGTCTCGGACTTCCATTCACAAGTTCAATGGCCATGCTGATGAGCGCATTCATCGTGCACGGTATAACACCAGGTCCGTTGTTCATCGCGGAGCATCCCGATCTTTTCTGGGGATTGATCGCAAGCATGTTCATAGGAAATATCATGCTGCTCATAATCAATCTGCCGCTTGTAGGACTGTGGGCAAGTCTTTTGAAGGTTGATTTCTCGATCCTGATGCCGATAATCACATTCATCACTTTCACCGGTGGTTATGCGATCAACAACAACCTCTTTGATATCGGAGTGATGATCGTGTGCGGTATTCTTGGATTCTTCCTCAGGGCGACAGGATACAACATGGCAGCCCTTGCTGTCGGTATGTTCCTCAGTGGAACGTTGGAGGATGCTCTGGCAGGCACCATGTCCCTGTATCATGGAAATCTTTTTGCGATGCTGGGTGACAGACCGATAGCTGCAGTGATCATGGCTGTCTGTCTGATAGTTGTCCTGCTGTCTTCTGGAAAATCAATAAAGAAATATATTTCTGCAAAAGGGAAAGCATAAAAGGAGGTTCGTATATGCTGAAACGTATCAATGTTGTTTTTGTTCTGATGCTGGTCTGTCTCTCAGTTCTTTCAGCTGCTTCATGGACACCGTCAAAGGAAGTCACGATGATCGTTCCTTATGACGCAGGCGGCGGCTCAGACATGATGGCCAGAATCTGGACAGCACAGGGAGCAAAGTACTTCAAGACAGCATTCGCTGTTGAGAATATTCCCGGTGGTTCTCAGGCCATTGGTTTTACAGAACTCATCCAGTCAAAGCCTGATGGATATACAATCGGTGTAACGAATGCAAGTGTATGTACCAATCCGCTTACTTCCGACACACCATATGTGTACACTGAAGAACTTACACCGCTTGTGAAGGTTGCTGATCAGCCATATGTGGTTTATGTGAGAGCTGACAGTGATATCCAGAATCTCAAGGATCTTGAGAATGCCGTGAAGACGAGAGAGGTTGTCCTTGGCTGCAACAGAACCGGTGGAGCAACACATTGGGAGCTTGAGTATTTCGCATACAGAGCAGGCGCAGACATAACAAGTGTTGTTTATGGCGGTGGCGCTTCAGCCATAGCAGCTCTTCTTGGCGGACATATCGATGTCACAGTCCAGAGTCCCGCTGACGGAAAGGAATATGTAAGATCCGGAGATATCCGTGCCATAGCCGTACTGAGTCCTGAGCGTATAGCAAACGATGTATTTGCCGATGTCCCGACAAGTGTGGAGCAGGGCTATGACTGGCTTCTCAACTCGTCATTCGCCGGTTACTCTGCACCTAAGAATACTCCGCCTGAAGTCATAGCATACTTTGAGGACTGCTTCAGGAAAGGTCTTGAGGATCCTGCAGTCAGGGCTGCTATAGAGAACTATGGCTATACACCTGCATTCGAAGGCTCTGAGGAATTTGGAAATACATGGGATGAGACGATTTCCCAGTATGAGACAGTGCTCGACGAGATCTACGACAGACTGTACGAGGACTGACAGGAACTTATTTGGCAAATCTGTGGCATCGGGTATCAGATGCCACAGTATTCCGGGAACAGATGTAAGATCAGAGGAAGGAAGATCTAGAATTACAGCACAAGATTATTGG
>CALXON010000019.1 GCA_944389985.1 uncultured Spirochaetaceae bacterium
GGTCGATGTGAAGCTCATCGAGATCGACAGGATGGGAAGACTCAACCTCTCATACATCGATGCCCAGCCGGCAGAGGCTGACAAGGACAGGAAGTGATAATAAAGCTGAAGCTTGATGAAGGGGTCGAGTGCCCCTCATATGCCACAGCAGGCGCCGCGGGTGCTGACATAAAGGCAGCCCCCGGTGTCAGTGTTGTCATTCCACCGGGATGCTATAAAGTCATTCCTACAGGAGTATACCCCGAAATACCGGAAGGATATGAGATTCAGGTCCGTCCGCGTTCGGGGCTTGCTCTTAAACATGGCATTACCGTGCTCAACTCTCCCGGAACGATCGACAGTGATTACAGAGGTGAGATCAGGGTCATGCTTATAAACCATGGAAGCGCCGACTTCACAGTCAGCGGCGGTGATAGAATCGCACAGCTTGTCGTTGCAGAGGTCACACAGGCTGAGTTCGTTTCAGCGTCATCACTTTCGCAGACGGAGAGAGGAGAGGGCGGATTCGGTTCGACCGGAGTCTGACTTGAAGGAAAACAGAAGTTCTTACAGTCTTCTCTATCGCTATATTCTCCGTGAGTTCGCCCAGAATTTCGCTGTGGCGTTCATTTTCTTTTTCTGCATATTCTTCATAAATTCGATACTCCTGCTGGTGCAGAGAATCCTTCTGAGGAACATCGACATGGTCACCATGCTTCAGATGGTCGCTCTCTCCATGCCCCAGTTCATGATATACATATTCCCGTTCGCATCCCTTGCAGCCTCCTCAATGGTTCTTGGAGACCTGGGATCATCAAACGAGCTTCTTGCTCTGAGAAGCTCCGGAATCTCCTCAGGTCATGTATACAGGCCGCTTGTGCTTGCGTCCCTTGTCCTGACTGTCGTCACTTTCATCTTCGCGGACATGGTCCTTCCATGGTCATCGGTCGTGTATGAGGAGAAGCTCAACGTGCTCATGAGGGATATGCCGACATTCGAGATAGAGCCGAACAGCGTCAACACAGTCGGAAACATAGTCCTCTCAAACGGTGAGAGTGAAGGTAATGAGATACATGACATCCTGCTCCTCTCCTCAGATGACAACGGACAGTCCAGGACAGTCGTCTCAGACAGAGGTCTCCTGACCCTTGTAGACAGCTATAACTACATATACTCACTCGAACTCGACAATCCGACAATTCTTCTTTCAGAGAGTGATGACATAGACTCATACGGACTCTCGAATGCCGACCGTGCCGTATTCTTCCTCGACTTTTCAGAGCAGATTCCTTCCCTGACAAGCTCGGCTCCTGTCAATCTCTCATCACGAGACCTCATCGCGGGAATCGCAGAAAGGGAGGTCAACGCCAGACGCGACAGGGCTGAATGGCACTACGGAAAGGAGGATGCAAGGCTTACATATGCCGACGCACTCAAGAGAAGCGTTAGAGAAGGCGGGGAGAGTGTGAATCTTGAAGATGCGCTGAGAGCAGCCGATGAAAGTATCTCAAGGTCCGGGGAGAATCCTCCGATGAACTTCTACTCGCAGTACTACAAGGCTGAGCTCACGAAAAAGTTCGTTCTTTCCCTTGCATGTTTCTGCCTGACGATGATAACGTTGCCGCTCTCGATGGTCCGTGTGAAGCATGGAAAACTCACAGGCTTCGCAATCTCGCTTCTGATCGCAGTTGCGTACTGGTACATGCTCTTCGGAGTACAGCTCCAGATCTTCTCAATCTCGACATCCCCGTATCTGCTTATATCACTTCCTGATATAGTGATACTCCTCATAGCAGTTGTCCTGATGCTCCGTTTCAGGAGGGCAAGATGAAGATACTCACACGCTATACGATCTCCTCGATACTGAAGACCGCATTCGTGACGATCCTCATGTTTGCCCTGATACTCGCAGCTGTCGAGCTGTTCTCGAGGATGGATGCGATCATGAACGGGAACATACCCGTCACGAGCATCATCTATTACATTCTCCTCTCGCTTCCGCAGTATCTTCTGATGGTTGCATCGATCTCTTTCCTGTTCTCTGTGACGTATTTTCTTTCGATGCTCACTGCGAACAATGAGGCAATTCCGATACTGAACGCGGGAATAGGGCCGGTGCGTCTCCGCATTCCCGTGATTATCCTCTCTGTCATCCTTACTCTCCTTGGATCCCTGTATCAGGAGAAGGCAGTCATCTCCATCAACGCGGAGCGTGACAGGGTGGAGACTGAGCTCTTCGGAGCATCCAGTACCAGGGATTCGAGGAATATCGTTCTGACGGATCCTGACGGCTATCTTATATTCACCGAGAGATTCAGGGAGAGTGACAGCTCGGTGTTCTCTCCTGTCCTTGTAAAACATGACGAGGCCGGTATCAGGATGAGAGTCGAAGCTGAGAGAGCCCTCTGGAGTGTTGAGGACGCAGCATGGATCTTCGAGAACGCGAGGATATATGAGGTGGGGGATGACGGGACTGTAAGCACTTCGACAGAGGAGGATCTCACCCTTCCTGATTTCGATATCGAACCGAGACTCTTCAGAAGCCAGAACACCTCGATCGAGACGATGGACAGCGGTACTGCAAGAGAGTATCTTGCAAGGCTGAAGACCACGGACAGCATCACATGGCAGGAGAAGGCGACGGACTACTACAGGAGGGTCTTCGCTCCTATAGCCATATTCGTGCTGATGTTCATATCCGCATCGATGAGCTACCGGTTCAAGAAGAACGTCCTGCTTTTCTCGATCATACAGTCACTCTCGATCGCAGTCATATACTATGTCGCTGACATGGTTTTCTCTATAATGGGACATCAGGGAGCCGTATCGCCATACTCCGCGGTCATAATGCCGATTGTCATGACGATCATCCTCTCCCTCGTCATTTCTCTTCTTGGAAGGAAGATATGAGCATAATCAGAGTAATAAAGAACGACAGGGAAACGAAGGCCAGACTTGGAATACTTTCCCTCCCTCACGGCGATGTCGAGACTCCGGCATTCATGCCGGTCGGTACAAACGGAACTGTCAAGGGCATATACCACGATACGATCAGAAGGATAGGGTACAAGCTGATACTTGCAAATACATACCATATGTATCTCAGACCGGGCACAGAGGTCCTTGAGAGCTTCGGCGGCCTTCATTCCTTTGCGAACTGGGATGGCAACATCCTCACAGACTCCGGCGGCTTCCAGGTCTTCTCACTTTCAGGCCTGAGGAAGATAAAGGACAACGGTGTGACGTTCCAGAGCCACATCGACGGATCGAAGCATGTCTTCACACCTGAGAAGGTCGTGGACATACAGTCAGTCATAGGTTCTGACATAGCGATGTGCCTCGATGTCTGCACACCTCCCGGAATAGAGCACAGGAACGCCGCGGAGGCATGGAGGGTTACGAAGCTCTGGGCTGAGAGATCTATAGAGGAGAGAAACAGGCTGGGAGAGAAGTTCAGGGGAAATCTCTTCGGCATCGTGCAGGGGAACTTCTATGAGGATCTCAGGAAGGAATCCGCACTCACGATCTCCGATATGGATTTTCCCGGCATCGCCATAGGAGGCCTTTCGGTAGGTGAGGAGAAGAACCAGTTCGAGGACATGCTTGCATACACGGCACAGTTCATCACACCCGAGAAACCCCGTTATGTCATGGGAATAGGTTCTCCTGACTACATCCTCGCAGCTGTCGAGAACGGTATCGATCTCTTCGACTGTGTTCTCGCGACCCGCATGGCGAGAAACGGAGGTCTCTTCACCGACGATGGTGTGATTGCTCTCAAGAAAGCTGTGTACAAGTTCGATCACTCACCAGTTGTCGAGGGCTGTCAGTGCACGCTCTGCAGGGAGTATTCAAAGGCTTACATGCACCACCTCATCAAGTGCAACGAGATGCTCGGCGGAATGCTCGCCACAGAGCACAACCTCCAGTATCTCTATGATCTGATGATGAGGATCAGGACCGCGATAAAGGAAGACAGGTTCAGGGAGTTCAAGGAAAGCTACCTGAGGAGGTTCTATGCATCAAAAGGCTGATGTGCTCTCGCTTCTTGACAGTATGGGAATCAGTTACACGGTCTCTGAGCATCCTGCCGTCTTCACGATCGAAGAGCTCTATGATCATGATATTCCTGAGAGGGAGAGGATTGCGAAGAATCTCTTTCTCCGTAATGACAAGAAGCGTTCATACTATCTGATCTCCATTCCCGGTGATATGACAGCTGACCTGAAGAGTCTGAGGACGGTGCTCGGTTCACGTCCTCTCTCTTTTGCGTCAGTTGAGGATCTCAAGGCGATCCTCAATCTGGAGAAAGGGGAGGTGACTCCGTTCGGAGCACTTAACGATGTGGAGCACAGGACGGTTGTCAGGATCAGCAGTTTCTTCAGGGACGGGATCATAGGTGTGCATCCGAACACAAATTCAGCCACTGTATTCCTCAAGGCAACAGACCTTGTCAGGATACTTCAGGAGAACGGAACGGATATCTCTTTCATAGAGCTCTGAAGTATCTTTTCTCTTTACTTCTTAATCCATTCCATTCATCATATTCAAAGGTAACGGAGGAAGAATGTTCGAGAGAATGCTCAAAAAGGTGCTTGATGCTAACAAGCTCCTCTGGAAATACGGTCTTGTAACTTATACATGGGGAAATGTCTCGGAGATCGACAGACTGACGGACTATATCGCGATAAAGCCGAGCGGTGTGCAGTATGATCATCTTTCCTGGGATGATATCGTCGTTGTCGACATGGATGGTAACCTTATATCAGGGAAGCTCGGGCCGAGCATCGACATCGATGCTCATATCGAGATATACAAGGCTTTTCCGGAAGTGGGCGGTGTTGTCCATACCCATTCTCCATGGGCGACCAGCTGGGCTCAGGCAGGAAGAGCGATCCCCTGTTACGGCACAACACAGGCAGACTGCTTCCACGGAGAGATTCCTTGCACGCGCAAGATGCGTGATGACGAACTCGGAAAGGACTACGAGAGGAACATCGGAAAGATCATCGCGGAGACTTTCAAGGACAGGGATCCGATGGAGATGCCATCTGTCCTCGTCAACGGTCATGGCACATTCAGCTGGGGTGTGAATGCGCGTGATGCCGTCCATAACGCCATAGTTCTCGAGACGACCGCCGCTCTCGCGCTGAGAACCGAGATGGTCAATCCGGATATCGCACCGCTTGATCAGATCATGCAGGAGAAGTGCTACTTCAGGAAGCACAGGAAACATGGTCATGATGAGCAGGTGATGACAGAGTGAGAAATCAACTACAGTTATGAAGAATGGAGGGCTCGCACCCTCCATTTCTTTCATCAGAACTCAACAGGTTCTATTTTCTTCACGGTCAGATCGTAGTCACGGCCGTTGATCGAGAACTTCACGTTCTCTCCCTCCTTGTGGTTGACAAGCTGCTGTCCGAGAGGAGCATTGAAGTCGATGATTCCCTTCTCAGGCTCTGACTCCCATCTTCCCATGAATGTATAAACGACATCCTTGTTCTCAGCATTGTCATGGAGTGTGACCTTAGTTCCGAAACCGATGAGGCCCGGAAGGACATCCGCCATGGTCATTATGCGTACAGACGCAAGATCGTTGTTGAGTTCACTGATCCTTCTCTCGAGCTCCCTCTTATGGTCCTTCGCGTACTGGTATTCACTGTTCTCCCTGAGGTCACCGAGCTCACGAGCGAAGTTGATCTCCTTCAGGATCTCAGGCATCTGTACCTGGTTGATGTCCTTGAGCTCATCCTTCTTCCTGTCATAGCTCTGTGATGTGCAGAGGAACCCTGATGCCACCTTGGTCTCAGGAATCCTGACCTCGGCTTTCTTCTCATCATGTGCGGAAAGATCGGGGAAGCGGCTCTCGATCTCCTTCCTGAACGCTGCTTTCTCATCACTCTCGAATCCCTCATTGAAGATGATGAGCGAGAGGGAAGCCGCGACATCGTCATGGCCGGCACTTCTGATGAATGACATCAGCACACCGTCATCCACGAGGTTCTTCCTGAGTGATCTGATGTACTTCCTGTTCTCCTGTGTGTCTCCTGACTTGGAGAGGTAGGAGAGTGCCATGAGCTTCGTGCGGAAGACTCTCTCCTCATCAAGACCAGCCTTCTCGAGATCAGAGCTCTGAAGAGGATACTCTGTGGAGAAGAAGATGAACGAGGCGATGTTGTCCCTGTATGACTCGACAGAACGTCTGATGAGTGCATAGTACTCAACACCCTTCTGAAGTCTCTTCAGCTTCTGAGGGATGTATGAGCTGATGTAGCAGGGGAAGATGTCAGTAAGGGTTGCGGCAGCGCCTTTCTTGTCCGCCGACACGACCTGATCGATGAACTCCTTCTTGAGGATTGTGTTGTCGATCGAGTTGAATACTTCCTTCCTCTCGCTTTCAGACATCGCCCTGTAAAGCGTATCGAACGAGATCTCGAAAGACACTGAAGCTCCCTTTTCTGAGACATAGTCAAGAAGAAGGACGGATGCTGTCCTCTCTCCGAGGCTCTTCTTGTCATTCGAGAGCACACCCTCGAAGTAGGAGACCATCTCCATGAATGCGTCGGATGACTTCTCAATACCCGCCGATGATGCTGCATCTATGAGTGTTGATGCCTTTCCGTAGAAAGATATCTCATTGCGGAAGATATAGAGAACCTTCTCCTCCGGTGTTGAGGGGTAGGCTGTCAGCTGATAGTAGTCGGTCGTGCCCGGGATGATGCGTACATAGCTGTTCGTCCTGAGCTCATCCTTGATCTTCTCAGAGATCGACTTCCAGTCGCTGTCTGAGAGAACTGATGGAACGACCTCAGTCTTCATGTCCTTCATCGAGGCCTTGCTTCCCTGAGCCGAGAGGAGGAGTGTCCTGACAAGCCACTCGATACCTCCGTCTCCCATGATCTTCGCCCTGATCTTAGGTGCGGGAACACCTTTCTTTATCGCCTTGATGTTCTGCTTGCTGAGAGGAAGAAGGGCATTGAAAGCACTCTCGAGGGTGATCTTCTGCTCCTCAGTCGAGCTGTAGCGGACGGTGACCATGTTGTCCCTGACTTCCGTTATGAGACCGACTCTCCTGTTGGCCTTCTGGAAGATGTATGTGCCTGCGGCGTATGAGATATCCTTCTCGAAATCCTCAAGAGCCTCTGCAGGATTTTTGTGTGTCAGCACATTGTGCTTTTTCAGACATTCCTGAAGACGCGGTGATCCCTCATGCTTCTCCTTGAGTATTACTGAGAGCGTCTTTCTTGTGTCCTGATCCTCAGGATTGAGCACGAGTATGCGTCTTGAGATCTCGATGATGTTGTCGAGATTCCTCCTGTGCTCACTGGACTTCGCCTCATAGCTGTCCTTGGATGCAATAAGGGATGAAAGGAGCATCCTGTAGAGCTCAAGCGCTGTCTCAGGATTCCTCTCTGAAAGTGACTCGAGGAATGAGGAGTAGAACGGGTACTCGCTCTTGCCGTTGGCGATGAGCTTAGAGAAGATGTCGTGCATCTTCTGGATCTCATCGGTACCGCTGAGACGGAGAAGGGCCCTCTGGTAGTAATTCATCGCGCTCTTCCTGTCCCCGGTCTTCTCGAAGTGATCAGCGACTATGACGATTATGTCATGGTCAGAGCCGTCCGCCTTCACAAAGCGTTCGTAGTAGTCCCACTTCTTGTCCTCCTCGCCCTGATGATCTGCGACATCACCGAGAACGCGAAGAGCCTTGCTGGACTCCGATGCGGAGAGGATGAGAGTACCGATATATTTGACGACATCCCAGTTCCCGGCCTCATAGAAGGAAAGAAGGAGGTTGTTGAGTCTCATGTTGTACTCATGAGGACGGAGTGAGAGCAGGATGCGTCCTGCAACATATGACAGAACGATGGAACTGCTGTTCTCCTCGAGAAGATTCCTAGCATCCTCCCTGAGGTCCATCATCTTGTCCTCATCCTTGATTTTCGCGATTTCCTTATCTATGTTCTCAAACGCGCTGACCTTGTAGGCTGCGGCCGGGTTCTTGCCCAGATTCCTCTCATCTGTCAGCAAAGTCTTGAAATCTATCATAGCGCCTCCTTTCATTACAAAAGCACATTAACTGCATAAATAAAATCCGGGCAGAGTCATACTGCTCGGAACTACAGTCAAGAATATACCACAGGTTGTTCAATTTGGCAAATTCTCTTCTTAGGCAAAAAGAAAAATGCTATACTCTCTCCATGGAACCAAGAAACCTGCTTTTCTCCCCGTCTATGCTCGGAGGTGATTTCTCCAGAGCGGCCTTTGAGATAGGTGAGATCGTCTCATCCGGAGCCGATTATGTCCATCTTGACGTGATGGACGGATCTTTCGTTCCTGAGATAACCTTCGGCCGTAAATTCATCAGTGATCTCAGACCTCTGACAGATCTTGTCTTTGATGTCCATCTTATGGTGGAAAGGCCTGAGGAGAAGATCGGGGCGTTCGCATCGGCCGGTGCCGGGATCATCACGGTTCATGCCGAGAGCACCGATCACATCGTCAGATGTCTCTCGATGATAAGGGAGGCAGGCTGTGAGAGCGGCATCGCGATAAACCCCGGAACCTCTGTCTCATTCATAGAGGCGGCGCTTCCATTTGCGGACTATGTCACGGTGATGACTGTCAATCCGGGATGGGGCGGACAGAGATTCATTCCCGAGTGCATATCGAAGGTTGAGGAGCTTGACAGGAGAAGGAAGGATGAGGGATGGCAGTTCCTCATCGAGGCTGACGGAGGTGTCTCCCTGGATACCATAGGACCTCTCTACAAGGCAGGCATGGATATCGCGGTGACGGGAACGGCTTTCTTCAGGGAAGATGACAAGGCGGATTTCCTTGAGAGGATGCGAGAGAAAGCGGAGGAATGGCTTTGAAAGCTGTCATACAGAGAGTGAAGGATGCTTCCTGTACTGTCGATGGGACTGTGACAGGGAGAATTGATCATGGGCTTCTTGTCTACTTCTGTGCGGAAGGCGGTGACACTGCCGACATGCTTCCCAAGTTCCTTTCGAAGATAGTCTCGCTGAGGATCTTCGAGGATGACGGTGGAAAGATGAATCTCTCCCTTTCTGATAACGGGGGAAGCATGCTTCTCATCAGTCAGTTCACACTCGCTGCTGACATCTCAAGGGGCAGGAGGCCTTCCTTCGATGGAGCGATGGGTGCTGATGAGGCTGAGGAGTTCTATGAGAAAGCCATTTCGCTTCTGAGGGAAATGGGTATACATACTGAGTGCGGAGTATTCGGCGCACATATGGAGATCAAATATCTCAATGACGGACCGGTGACGATCATCGCCGATTCTGAGGACATATTCAGGAAAAAACAGTGAATTCCGGATTCCCGTTGTCATAAACGGTCATTCCGGGCGTATATATAGCAGGAGGAGTCATGGCAAAGACAGCCGATACAGATATCTTGAAGGGAAAGAGGGAAGCACTTGAAGCGGCTAGGCTTCAGATAGACAAGCAGTTCGGAAAGGGATCTCTCATGAAGCTCGGAGACAGCCGGGAGACGCTTGATGTTGAGGTCATTCCATCAGGGTCAATCCTTCTGGATGAGGCTCTCGGAGTCGGAGGTTATCCAAAGGGAAGGATCATCGAGATCTACGGACCGGAGTCTTCCGGTAAGACAACGCTTGCCCTTCAGGCGATAGCAGAAAGCCAGAAGGCGGGAGGAATCGCCGCATTCATCGATGCAGAGCACGCTCTCGATCCTGTATATGCCAGAAATCTCGGAGTGAACATCGATGAGCTCTGGATATCACAGCCGGACAACGGTGAGCAGGCACTTGAGATCACGGAATCCCTTGTGCGTTCCGGAGCTGTCGACATCATCGTAGTCGACTCTGTCGCGGCTCTCACACCGCAGGCTGAGATCGAGGGGG
>CALXON010000020.1 GCA_944389985.1 uncultured Spirochaetaceae bacterium
ATCATCGTGGTCGCCACGACGGCATCGGATGCATTGAACCGGGTCTCGATGAAGTATGGATACCAGTTCGACCCGATCTGCTGTGCAGTCATATACATCATCAGGGATAGTGTCATGAGAATGAACAGAGGATTCCTGATGATCACACCGACACGCTCAGGCTTTCCCGTACTCTTCTGATCTGCAGTCTCCCCTTTCTCAAGACTCTTTCCTCTGAACGAAGAGAGAAGAACCAGAAGCATCGCCATTCCGAAGACAGCGTATCCCAGTCTCCATGAACCGTTCTTGAAGGGAATCATCAGATACCCTGAGAGAAAGGCTCCTGTGCTGTACACGAAATGCAGTAACGGAATGTTCTTCCTGCTGTCAGAACCGGGGGCTGATGAGAGATAGGAATTGGCACCGGAATCCATGCAGAATCCGCCGAAACCGAAGATCATGAACGAGGCATAGAGAGTCCACTCATAGGGAAGCGCCAGAACCATAAGAAGGCCAAGCACTATGAATGCCATACCGGTTCTTATGATCACGGTCCTTTCCAGCTTCCTGATCACAAGGACGGACATGAGGATCGCGAAGAGTATTCCGACCTGTATGGAACTCATCAGGAAACCGACATGGGAAAGATCCATGCCTGTAGTCTCCATCACATCGGTTACAAGCGTGCCGATAACATTATATGCAACGGCATAGACGAAGAATGCGGTGAATATCACACCGACCGCGATATGCCTCTGAAAGATCTTCCTGTCCATAGAGACAGGATAGCACCATATTCATTCAGTTACCAAAATAATCTCTGTATGTTCCCCGTACGAAGAAATCGATATCGAGAAGCGAGAAGAGCACCACGACCTCATTGTTCACGGCATCATAGCCGACGGAGGTCTTGAAGAGTCTCTCCCTCCTTCCTGATATGGGACTTCCGACAGTCAGCGGCGTGACGGAGAGCATGGGACCCGCGCCATTGTTGTCAGTACGGTAGAAACCACCGAAACCGACAAGGGTGTTGATGCCTGATCCTGATACCTTTGAGGCTGTCGACCTCGGACCGAGGACCGCAGCGGAGAAATCGATGCCGAACATGTTGCTTTCAAACGGATGCGGGAGCAGCTCTGAGACGCCCCAGACCTCCATCTCCCACCGCTCCGAAAGTCCGAAATTGGCACCGTAGGAGAAGCTTATGCCACGCTCCGGCCAGCGGTAGATGCCATGTCCGAATGAGAGCGAGATATCAAAATGATCACCTGCGGAAAGGCCGGTGAGCGAAAGAAGCAGAAGGATGATCGCAACAAGTCTCTTCATCTTCCACCTCCGAAGAAGCAGGAGAATTTCATGATGTACATACCCCACCCCCAGTCATTGTCCACCAGTGATTTCACTATATACGGCGAGAAGAACTCGAATGAGTAGCTCCAGTCATGGAACGCGAATGGCGAGACGGAAACAAGGATATTGAACTCGTTTCCCATCCTGTACTGGAAACCTGTACCGATTCTGGGAGACCAGACGACAGGATTCGGAAAGAGCGCGTTGAACACATGATCGGTCATGAGGAGCATGGGAGTCGAGATCTGCACCTTCGCACTCTCAAAGAACGTACCGTATGGCGTGAAGTCCGCAGCAACCTCTATGTCCCCCGCATGGTTCCTGTCAAATGACATGATGAATGAGGCGGTCAGTCCGCCATATGCTCCACGGCCTGAGACCTGCCCTACAGGGGCGAGGGAGTATCCGAAAGAAGCCGCCGGAAGAAAGGAGACAAGAGACAACGTTATGAAAACAAACAACAGAACCCTTCTCATGATCACCCGCCATAGTACATGAAAATATATGAAATGAAATTACCGTCTTCCTTCTTCAGCATCTCAGCTTCCTCCAAGGTGAAGAGATGTGCTCCCTTCATGATCTCCTTCGAATGCTCCTTCAGCACCGCAGCAAGCTCAGGAGAATCCATGACGAGAGCAAGCTCATGTGAAAGTCCCATCGATCTGTAGTTGAAGTTGGAAGATCCGATCACCACATACCTGTCATCGACGACCACAAGCTTCTCATGAAGAAGAGGAAGAGCGTTTCCCTCCTCATCCTCCACACTGCACCATACTGAGGCTCCGGTAGCGATGAGATCGGGAAGGAAGTAGTAGACCCCGCCGGCTGCGTAGCCACGGAGATCTATCGGCATCACCATCGTGAAATCGACACCGCGGGAAGTGGCATTCCTGATGCACTCTTTCATGTTCTTGTCCAGAACAGGGAGGTACGGGAACATCAGTACAGAGTGCTCTGCCGAGGTTATGAGGGAAGCATACATTCCCGCAATCGAATCCTCACCCATGTTCAGAAGGTATGCATCATAGATCCCGTTTCCGCCTTTCTCCACAGGAAAGTCCTCATACTCAAGCTCCTCTACCGACGTGCTGTTCCAGATATCCACGAACTCCTTTATCAGAGCACCTGCAAGCTCTGGGGAGTCAAAGAGGTACATGCTGTCGCGCTGGGTCTTTCCCTCTCCCGCTCCCATTGATATGTAGTTCATGTTCATGCCGCCTATGGCCGCCATACGCCCGTCTATGACAAAAAGCTTCCTGTGATCGCGTATGACAAGCGTCGACGGATTGAGAAGACGTGTCGCGGAAAGCGGTGCATACTCGATCAGATGCACCCCACGGTCACGGAGGAAGTAGAGCTGTGTCATGTGGTTTCTGGTCTCGGTCATGTCATATGAGGAGATCCCGTCGATGATGAAATAGACATCGACACCACGCTCTGCAGCTTCCATGATCGCCTCGTACATTCCTTCCAGGGAGTCACAGCTGGAACCGAGGAATGTGGAGATCAGTATGTAGTCATCCGCATCCTCTATCAGCTTCGTGATCCTTTCAAGCCATGCTGTCCCGTCAAAGTATGCCTCAGGATACGGCACACGGACGTGTTCCGCACCATAATGGACGAGTTTCTCCTCAAGAGACAGAGAACTGTCCTGGGATACACCTGAGACATACGCATCGGTGAAAGATGCGCATGATGAGAGCATGATAAGCACAAGAACTGACAGGAGAAGCTTTTTCACGACCTAGATTCTAGTTAGTACGAATGGTTTGGGCAACAGCTCCCGGAACCTGTACTCCTCCACCTTCCCTGATGCGGAGAGTATGACAAGAGTATCAGGAGAGGCGAACTCCGCGATCACCTGGAGACATACAGCACATGGAGGAGCCGGAGACTCACCTTCGGATGCAACTGCTATCATGTCGATGGAGAATCCCCTGCCCTCGGCTGCGACTCCTGTCGTGATGACATTGCGCTCTGCACAGATCGTGGCACCGTAGGAGGAGTTCTCGACATTGCAGCCTGTGTATATCCGGCCCGATGATGAGACGACTGCAGCCCCGACCTTGAAACCGGAATACGGAGCATATGCCTTCTCCCTGGCCTTATGGGCAAGTGACACAGCCCTCTTCTTCTCCGCCTCATTCGTGATGATATGTCTTCTCATGCGTACAGGCTTATCCTCAAGCAGTGTGGACACATCCTCTGCAGACAGAATGGCATCAAGTCCGGATATGACCGCATCGGCCCCGGCCTCTTCAAGCATGGTCACAGGGAAGGTGGAACCTGTTCCGACGACATGGCATCCGGCCCTCTTTCCGCTCCTTATGCCGTTCAGGGAGTCCTCGAAGACAACTGCCTCGGAGCCATCCACTCCGAGTTTTACAAGACAGAGTGTGTATATGTCAGGAAACGGTTTGTTCCTCTTTATGTCCCCGCCGGATGCGATGAAATCGAAATCCTCAGGAGAAAGCCCTGCGGCTTCTATGTTCAGCATGACCTTCCACATCTCGGCAGATGATGCGACAGCTGTCATTATTCCGTTCTTCCTGGCACTTCTGACGAGCTCTCTGGCTCCCGGGAGGGATATATCAACACCCCGGATCCTCCTCTCATACTCCTTATGGAAGAATGCGGCGGCATCCTCATATGAATACGGAGGGCTGGAAAGTCCGAGATCGGAGGCAGCTCCGTTGAAGAAAGCCCTGTCACCTCCTCCGAGATACCGGGAGAAGACCGCCGGAGAGGCATCCTTGCCGAGTGTCCTGAAGTACGCCACTCCAGCCTCAGCGCTGATCTCCTCACTCTCGACGAGAACGCCGTCCATGTCGAAAAGGAAGGCCTTTATCATCTTTTCACCTTTATGTAGCGGCCATCACCGGGAATACCCAGATAGATACCGTCACCCATCACAAGCCGCCCTCTGAGGTAGGTCATCACGGCCTTGCCTGTCACAGTCATTCCCTCATAGGCTGTATAACCGCTTGCGCTGTGGAGCGTATCCTTTGAGAGAGTCCAAGAGTAATCGGGATCGAAAAGTACAAGATCCGCATCGGTGTTCTCCATCAGTGAACCCTTCTCAGGATAGAGTCCGAAGAGCTTCGCAGGCCCTGTCGAGATGAGATTGACGACCTGGGAGAGTGAAAGACAGCCGGAGGAGATTGCGAATGTGTTCACAAGAGGAAGCAGTTCCTCCGTTCCCGGTATTCCGGGATAGATCGTCCTGCAGTCATCACTCTCGAGTTTCTGCTCATATGTGAATGAGCAGTGATCAGTTGCTATCACCTGGATCTCACCGTTCAGGACAGCTTCCTGCAGAGCCTCATTGTCCTCCTTCGTCCTCAGAGGAGGTGTCATGACATACAGAGGTCCCTTATCGCCCTCCAGTTTTGACTTGTCCAGGAAGAGGTAATGAGGTGTGGTCTCGACAAAGAGCCTCACGCCCCTGCTTCTGAGCTCCCGCACAGCCTCCAGTCCCGCTTTTGATGAGAGATGGACGATATAGACAGGCATGTCGAGCTCTTCTGCGATTCCTCCGACGTACCTGATGGCCTCAGCCTCGGCCTCGGCAGGTCTCAGCGAGGCATGGTCTACAGGTTTGTATCCGCCCTTCCAGTTCCTGCCGATCTCGGTGATGATGCTGTCATCCTCCGAGTGCACGGTGACCATGAGTCCAAGTCTCTTCGCCTCACGGAAGATCGACAGGAGCTCATCACGCTTCTCGACAAGATAGCCGACATCCCGGTATGTGGTGAAGATCTTCAGAGTCCCGACTCCGGAGGATGCTATGGAGGAAAGTTCCTCCGCGATGTCCTTCCTGTAGGCATAGACCCCCTGATGGAGTGTGTAGTCTATGGCCATCGGTGCCATCTCACGCCTTCTTGCATCGAATGATGCCTGAAGTGACTTCTTGTCATCATCTGCGAAGTCGACGACTGTCGTCACACCTCCGAATGCGGCCAGTCTGGAACCTTCCTCGAAAGAGTCGGCCGTCACCGTTCCCCTTGACACCAGATGGTAGTGCGTATGGGCATCTATGATACCGGGAAGCACGCAGAGCCCGGAGGCATCGATCGTGGTTGTGTCGGGAGGGAGTTTTGACAGATCAATTGATGGTGCGACCCTCCTGATCTTCGCACCTTCGATGAGGATATCCATATGCCTCATCCACTCTGTATCTACAACAAGTCCGCCTTTGATAAGTGTATATGCCATGCTCTGATGATATATCCTGCCCCGCACGATAGCAATTCATTTCGCCTCAAAGCGGTGCATGCGCTCCAGTGCATGGAGCCAGTCCGCCCTGAGAAGATAGAAGACGAAAAGTGCCGATGAGATCATCCATGTGATGGGATACGCCATGTAGACCAGTTCGATCGTATGACTTACCGACAGTGCGATCGTGATGTACAGGACACGGAAGACACACCATACGCTGAGCATTATTGTCATGGGCACCGTTGCCCTGCCCGCTCCCCGCAGTACCCCTGCGATACAGTGTGATAGTGCGAGGAAACAGTAGAAGAGACTCTCGATCCTCGCCTGTCTGACACCGAATGAGACAACCTCCGGACTGGAGTTGAAAAGCGAGATGAGAAGAGGTGCGAGAAGGAAGAACGTCAGCCCTATGCACTCTGCCAGCGTCATGGAGCAGAGTATTCCGAACCTCACACCCTTTTTTACCCTGTCATGCTTCCTCGCGCCGAGATTCTG